>NC_013939.1:0-300000 GCF_000010985.1 Deferribacter desulfuricans SSM1 | reverse complement strand
TCGACAATATGTTGTAACCTTATAATCTCTTCTAATATTGAATTAATCTTTTTCTCATCAGGGATAAAAATCCCATCAATGATCCCTTCGAGTTCTCCTCTAATAATCGTTAAAGGTGTCCGTAATTCGTGAATAGTATTAGTAAAAACTTTTTTCCTCAAATGTTCATAATTTTTAATAGCCTCAACCATTTCTTTGAATTTCTTACTCAGCAATTCGATTTCATCTTTACTTTCATAAACTTTAAACTCAGGATAAATCCCCCTTTTTAACTTTTCTGCATGCTTTGCAAGTGTCACTATAGGTTTTGTTATTTTTCTTGAAAAGATCAAACTTAAACTAAAAATTAACAAACCAAGAACAACAATAACTATAATAAAAAATCTCAAAACTCTTCTTTTAAATATCTCAGAATTTATATTATTTAATACCTTTAAATAAACATATCCTATATTTTCATTATTAACAATTAAAGGGTATTTATTAAAATGCTTTATATAAAAAGAAAAATCTTTTTCCCCTTCCAATGTAGTAATTACAGTTTTTCCATTTTTATCAATTATAATAATTTCAAAACCCAGCAATGATATCCAAGTTATATCCTCTTTTAAAACATCTAAATTCCAACCTTTATATTTACGATAACCATTTTGTATATCCGATATAATCCAATTTATCCTATTTAATTGTTCATTTTTTTTGTATTTATCGAAATCTTTTTGGACAAAATAGACAATTAGAAAACTTGAAGACATAGAAATGACAGCAACAACTACAAGTAATATAAAGATCTTTGTAGATAAATTTAATCTCATTTATCTCTAACACCAACGAATTTATAACCGACACCATAAACAGTTACAATATATTTCGCATCTTCAGAAAGTTTAGACATTTTAGCTCTAATATTTTTTATATGTGCATCTACATTTCTATCATAACCATCAAATTGATAACCAAGTGCCTGTTCTATAATATCATATCTACTAAAAACTTTTTCAGGCTTTTCTGCAAGAACTAATAATATTTTGAACTCTGTAGGTGTAAGGTTTAAATTCTTTCCATTTAACAATGCTTCATATTTTGAACTATCCAATATTAGTTCGCCATTATTAAAAGATAGTTTTTCACTACTACTCTTTCTTACCCTTTTTAAAATAGCTTTAACTCGGTAAATCAATTCTCTAGGGCTAAACGGCTTAGTAACATAATCATCCGCACCAAGTGCAAAACCAGCCAATTTTTCTTCTTCAGAACTTTTAGCAGTTAACATTATAATTGGTATATCAACCATCTCTTTTATATCCTGACAAAGCTCCTCTCCACTTATATCAGGTAACATTAAATCTAAAATTATAAGATCAGGATTTAATTCTATTACAGCATCAAGTGCTTCCTTTCCATTTATGAAATGAAATACTTCAACCCCCTCATGTTTTAAGTACGAAGATACAATATTGGCTATCTTTTTGTCATCTTCAATGATAAATATTTTTTGCTTTAACATGTTTAAACTCCTCTTAATGTAATATTAATAAGTTATTAGTTTTTTGTCTACTTTATTGTAGCATGTTTACACAACGTTTCTTAATTATAATCAATAAGTTAAGCTACTAATTCATCCGCTATTAATTCTGCTTGTTTTAATACTGTTTCAGTAGCTAAAGCCTGCATATCTGGCGGATAGCCATATTGTCTCAAAGTTCTTTTTACTATCACACGCAATTTTGCCCTTGCACTCTCTCTTATTGTCCAATCTATCGATGTATTCTTCTTAACCCTATCATACAAAACAGCTGCCAGTTCTTTAAGCTTTTCTTTGCCCATAAGCTCCCGTGCACTTTCATTATCAGCAACTGCACAATAAAAAGCGTATTCATAATCTGTCAGCCCCATCTCTTTTGGCTCTTTATCGCTTTCTTTTATCTCTTTTGCAAGCTCTATAAGCTCATTTATAACTTCAGCGGCTGTCAAAAGTTTGTTGTTGTACTTTTTGATCAAATCTCCCAATGTTTTCATCAAAGATTTGCTTTTCACCAGATTAATTTTCATTCGCCCTTTAATTTCATCATTAATAAGCTTTTTCAATGTTTCAATTGCCAGGTTTTTGTGTTTTAACTTTCTTACTTCTTCTAAAAATTCATCAGATAATATTGAAATATCAGGCTTTTTCAACCCTGCTGCGTCAAATATGTAATAACACCATTGGTAGATATTGCCTTATCTACAATTTGCTTTATCGCCGTCTCAAAGTTATCACCCTTACTTTCTTTGTCCGTATCAAACTTTATAAGCCTTGATTTAACAGCCTGGAAAAATGCCACTTCCTCTTTTACATTCATTGCTTCAGGATGGGGCACCGCTATTGCAAATGCTTTTGACAGTGCAGTAACAGCATCAATAAATCTATTTCTGCCATTTTCAAGCCCAAGTATAAAATCTTCTGCTTCAAGGATAATATTTAGCTTTTGTGAAGTATCAGCATTAAAATATCTTTGATATTCAAAACCGTAAAACATATCTCTGACAACTTCCAACTTCTCGAGCATTACTTTTACGGCATCTTCCTGCAGTTTAGCCGGTTCACCTTTTCCACCACTTTCAGCATAAAAAGATAGCGCTGCTTTTAAATCATAAGCGATACCTATGTAGTCAACTATAAGCCCACCTGTTTTATCTTTGTAAACCCTGTTTACCCTTACAATTGCCTGCATTAATGTATGACCTTTCATCGGCTTATCAATATACATAGTATGAAGACAAGGCACATCAAAACCTGTTAGCCACATATCAACAACAATTACAAGCTTAAGTTCATCTTCCGGGTCTTTAAATCTATCTGCAAGAATCCTTCTTTCTTCTTTTGTCAGGTAAAATCTTGATATTTCCGGTTCATCTGATGAAGATGTTGTCATTACAACTTTTATTTGTCCTTTTTTTAGTTCTGGACTATGCCATTCCGGACGAAGTTTTATAATTTCATCATAAAGTTCGGAAGCAATCTTTCTTGTCATTGTAACAATCATCCCTTTACCGTCCATTACTTCAAGACGGCTTTCAAAATGATTGACTATATCTTTTGCCACCTCTTTTAATCTTGACCTGGCGCCTACCAATGCTTCAAGTTTTGCCCATTTTGCCCTTTCTTTTTCTACTTCTGATAAGCCTGCTTCATCTAATTCTTTTTCATACTCCTCAATCAGCTTTTTCCCTTCTTCAGTTAAGTTGATTCTTACAAGCCTGCTTTCATAATAAATCGGAACAGTAGCCCCATCTTCCACAGCATTTGCAATATCGTAGATATCAATATAATTTCCGAAAACGGCAGGGGTATTTCTGTCAGTTTTTTCAATCGGTGTTCCTGTAAAGGCTATATAGGTTGCATTTGGCAGAGCATCTCTTAAATATTTTGCAAAACCGTATTTAATCTCTCCTGTTTCTTTATCAACTTTTGCCTTAAATCCATACTGAGTTCTGTGAGCTTCATCAACAATGACAATAATATTGTCCCTATCCGAAAGGGTTTCATAAATATTGCCCTCATCTGGCCAGAATTTATGAATAGTTGTAAAAACCACACCCCCAGCATCTACCTTTAAAAGCTCCTTAAGATGCTGTCTGCTTGTGGCTTGAACAGGCTCCTGCCTTAAAATTTGTGTAGCTGATGCAAATGTTTCAAAAAGCTGGTCGTCAAGGTCGTTTCTGTCAGTAATTACAACAATTGTTGGGTTATTGATTGTTTGTATGATTTTCCCAGCATAAAAAAGCATTGACAGTGATTTACCAGAGCCCTGGGTATGCCAGACCACACCGGCTTTTTTATCCCCTTCAGGTTGACTCTTTACATCAGGCAACCCATAGGTAAGAGGGTCTTCTTTTACGACATTATTTATTTTGCCTATCGCTCTGATTGTTGATTCTATAGCTTTATTTACTGCATAGTATTGATGATAGCCTGCTATTTTCTTTGTGGTTTGAACAATTGTTTGTCCATTCTCATCTTCTTTCTTTGCCTTTTCAAACAGAATGAAATATCTGATATAATCAACAAGTGTTTCCTTGTTTAAAAGCCCCTTTATCAAAGTTTCAAGCTGGCTTACAAGGTGTGAAGCTTCCTTTTTCCCCTCTGCAGTTTTCCAGTACATAAACCGGTCGTATCCGGCTGACAGGCTGCCCATTTTTGCTTCAAGCCCATCGGATATGACTAAAATCTCATTAAAGGTAAAAAGAGATGGTATTGTTTGTTTATAGGTTTGAATCTGGTTGAAGGCAGATTTTATAGTGGCCTCTTCAATGGCAGGATTTTTTAGCTCCATTACCACAACGGGAAGCCCGTTGATAAAAATAACAATATCCGGCCTTTTATTTTTATGATTTTCTATAACGGTAAACTGGTTAACTACTAAAAAATCGTTATTTTCAGGAATTTTAAAATCAACAAGCCATACAATATCGCCTCGCTCAATTCCGTCCTTCCGGTAAGTTACCTTTATCCCTTCTGTTAGCATTCTGTGGAATATTTCGTTATTGGCTATCAAATCCGGTGTGTGGATTTGGGTTAGCTGTTTTATTGCATCATCTATTGCATTTTCAGGTAAATCAGGATTTATTCTTTTTAATGCAGTTTTTAATCTATCAAATAAAATCACATCTTCAAATGATTTTCTTAAAGGATTTTTTCCATCCGGAGCAATGTCTCCACCAAACAAATAATCGTATCCTTGATTTTTTAAAAGCTCTATAGCAAAGTTTTCAACGGAAGATTCGGTTAGATTAGGCATTGCTAACTCTCTTTTTTGTTATACTCAAAATAAATATCACGTAAAAAATCAAAACCTCTGGCTCCATATAAGTTACATATTCTATCTGCTAAATATTTTTCTCCTCTTTTATATAGTATTTTTATTGTTTTCTGAATATCCTCAACTTTATAATCTAAATATATATTATTATTTAGCATTTCAATATAAAGTTCCCCTACTTTCTTAGGAGTTTTTGATACATGTTTCATTAAATATTCTGATAGAAATGTAGTATTATGATATTTAGAAGAATACCTTACTGCAGGTTTTAACCATTCAAAAACTTCATCATCTATTTCACCAATTAATATTAACCATGTAATAAGTTTTGAAATCACTTCTTGATTTTCAGAAGATTCCTTGTTTTCTATTGTTTTTTCAAAAATTGCTTTCCATAAAGGTTTTATTTTTGTTTTTATTTTATCGTTAATACCTTCTCTCATCATCCAAAAGAAAGTTATTATTGCTAAAAGTTGTTTTTTGTTTCCATTTTCAATTAACTGTGAAATTAAGCTTTTTTCATCATCTAAATTTTCCCAATCTTCTATATATCCTATAGCTATATGTTGAGCAAGTCTTTCAGTAATATGTTCATCTTTAAAACTTGTCTTTATTGCTTTTAAATAGTGATTGTTTTCTCTAAGTAAAAAATAAATATCTTTATAAATCCTTGAAGAATAAAATAGATAACCTGTAAAAGCAGCTTGCCAATGAGTTTCGTTTTCTTTAGGGAAAATTTGATTAATATGATTAATTACCCATTTTTTATCAAGCCAGTAAAGATTGGCTAAATATTGTCCTAAAATTACTGAAAACTCAATAGAAGGATCAATATTGCGGTTAAGCCTTTTGGTAAATTCTTCTTTTATACTTTTAATCCATCTCTCTTCACTTTCTGTTTTATACAAGCGAGCATATCTCAAAGAATAATTTATCATAGCTGAAAATATTTTACCTTTAGTTGAATTTAAGACCGATGTAACTATATCAAGCATATCAGGAAGTTCAGATTCGGTTTTTTCTGCAAGAATTAATGATATTTTTTCTGCTTTTTGTAAAAGTTTGGGTTCAAAAGCATGTTTATCATCTTTAGTTCCTTCTTCAATCAGTTCTGCTATTTGTGATATTATCCAATTCCTATAATTGTAAATTTTATATTCTTCATTCCAAAAATCATCTGATGAAATTAAATCACTAATAAAATCAAATACTATATCCCAATTAATTGGCTTTTTTAAATTCCAAGCCTCTTTTAATCCCCATAATAGTGAGTATTGATAAATTCTTTGAATTTTAAGAAATGGTTTCATATTTGCAGTAAACTTTTCTGGATTTTCTTTTACAGCATTTCTAAAAGAGTCAGCAATTCCTTCCATATCTATATTTTCCTTATCTTTAAAACTATCTAAATATTTTGCTATTTCTTCATTAGATTTATTAAGAAATTCTTCTATATCTACTAAACTTTCATAACCCCATTTGGTTTCCATCCAAAAATCAAAGCCAGGATGTTTAAGTTCTGTAGGATCTAAATAGTTGTATTTATTATAAAGCTCAACAATCTTAGGATTTCCTGAGTTTAAAAGCGAATAAAGCCATTCTTTTTTTTGATACGCAAGAAATTTTTCTTTTTTCTGTTCATCAGTTTTTATCTCTTCAGGTATATAATAATTTTTAGACTCAATCCATTCTATAATCTTTTCAATCTGTTCATCTGAAAAATCTTTTGCATGACTTTTGAATAGTTCAAATAGTTCATGTTTTACAGAAATTTCATCTAATGGATTTCTTCCCCAAGTCCATAATAATTGGTTTAATTCTTTATAGTGTTGATTAATTATATAAATAGCAATTCTTTTAAATATAGAATGTTCTTCATTCAATAAATTTTTTATAACTTCTTTTATTTCTTGAGGTTTTGAAAATTCAAACATATTTCTTACAAAATAAACTAACAGATTTTGATATTTATCAGGAAAACTTGTTTGTGGATTGTCTTCTATTGTTGGTATCCAAATAGGATAAAATTGTGTTTTATCTTTAGTTACTATTTCTTTAATTTTTTGGATAGCAATTTTAGCAGCCTCAAGTCCGCAGATTTTGGATATTTGTGGCTTATAGACTTTTAAAGATTCATAAAGCCAATATTCACCCATTATTGGTACGTAATCAAAAGAATCTTCTTCTCCCAAAATAGAGTCTTTTTTAATCTTCTTATAATCCAAAATAACCTTTAATAATTCTAAAATTAAATTTTTTGCTTTTTCTCCTTCATTTAGCAATTTAGGAAGTACAGTTTCTTTTATCTCAGATGAAACTAATAAACTATCCCATTTTGAATTTAAGGCTATTTTTACAAACTCTATATGTTTATTGCTTATCTTTTCAATTGGCAATGAAAAAATAACTTTTACCATTACCCAATCAGTTCTATAATTTTCAATCCTTTCTCCATTTTCATCTTTATAATCTATAATTTCCTGAATTATTTCTAATAATAAATTCGTTATTTCGTCTGAAGGGGCTTCTTTGTTCTTTTTAGCTACATTTTCTAAATATCCAAGAATATTCCAGTGAGGTATAAAAAAATATCCTTTTTTATCAGGAACTTCTTGAGGTTTAGGGTTATCT
Organism: Deferribacter desulfuricans SSM1; assembly: GCF_000010985.1. Classification (NCBI taxonomy): domain Bacteria; kingdom Pseudomonadati; phylum Deferribacterota; class Deferribacteres; order Deferribacterales; family Deferribacteraceae; genus Deferribacter; species Deferribacter desulfuricans. Next base: position 292,567 of record NC_013939.1, on the reverse strand, counting down.
GCTGGATTAAAATATACTTTTTCTTTTAACGGTTTTAACCATGGAAATGGATTACTCGTAGAAGCAAGACATTTAAAAAAATAATGCCTTTGAGGCTCATCATTTTTTATAAGTTGAAAAACTTTATCTTCCTCAGATTTTTCATAGTTATTTGCGAATTTTTCTAAATACTCATAAGTATCATATAAGTATCCAGAAACCTGATTAATTTCTTCATTCCAATTTTTTAAAACTTCATAAAGTTGTTCATATCCCTTTTCATCTTTTTCATAAGGGATAACCTCAATACCCATAGAATTATAATAATAACGTTCAAATGAAAGTATGTTCTCCTCGCCACGATAAAATGGAATAAGTATAAAATGTTTTAATTCCTTATATTTCGACCGTTTTTCAGATTTTGTTATCAAAAAATCAAGTAATTCAAATTCCGCTAATCCATATCCTAAAAACAATACTATATATTCTTCAAAAATTTTTTTCAGAAAATTATTAAATTTTTCCTGGTTGTATCTCTTAATATAATCAGGAACTGTAAAAATAATGGAATTTCTATCTTTTTCTAAGCAGCCATGTATATGATAAAGTTTATTTCTATCAATATTTGAGGGTATAAATTCATTTTCTTTAAATACAATGTTAGCTGGTTCAAAGTATTTATGAAAATGACTATCAATATTTGTTGTAATAAATAAAGCTCTTAGTCTATATATTTCATCATAAATATTTTGTGAATTTAGACGGTCTGTATTAGCTTTAATAGCATTTTCAAGTGTTTTATAATAAATTTCTTTATTATTACTTTTTTTTAAAAGATGATAGCAAATAGTAATTATTTTTTTAGGGTCTTTAAGTTGTTTTAAAGAGTCAGACTCTCTATAATTAATAAGTTTTTTTTCAAAACAAGTCTTGATAAGATTATATGCCAGTTCATCCCAACCTGCACTCCCTAAAAGCCTTGATACTCCAGCCCCAATAAAAACAGCTAACTTTTTATAATTAACTGCATCAATTATTTCTTGAGGAACGTTTGGGATAGGTAAAATTTTGTTGTAATTCATAATTTCACCCTCACTTCTCCACTCATTAGCTTTGGCAAAAGTGTATCTCTTAATTTTGCAAGGGTGCGAATTTGATTATTTATAGCAATAATTTTTTCAATAAATGGAGATATTTCTTTGTCCATCTTTAAAAGCTCTTCATCTGGAGGCACTAATACTAATGCCTTTGATAAATCGTCTCTTTTTATGTGCCCCATTGTTGTAGCTTTACTTTCAGCAATTGTAATGAATTGTTGCAAATAATATTTAATCCAAAAATAATAAAACCACTTTGGATATTTTTCAGATGTAACTTTAAAAAGATGTTGATTTAAAACGCATTTTTCACCATCCCATATTTTTACAATTAAGCTACCAGACCAAGAAAAAATGACATCACCATTAACAACAATATATTCAGAAGGAACATCAGAAGTAGCCCAATCTGAATTTTCACTAAAGCCGTTTTTTAATTCTTTAATTTTTAAAACAGGTAGTTTATCAAAATTATTCTTTGGAGGATATTTTTGACAAGCGAGACCATTTAAAAAGTTTGCTATTGTATCTAAAGGTTTTTCTTCCCAATCCTCTTTTGCGTCTTCTATAAACCACTTTCTAAAAAGAGTCTCAGCCATTTGTTCAAGTGTTTGATTTTGGCGCTGCAGCAGGTCTATTTTATCATCAAGAGATGAAAGCACAGAGGCTATGGCTTTTTGTTCGGAAAGGGGAGGAAATAGAAACTTGTAATTAAAAACAACATCTGTTTGTACTCTCTGTCTTCCTGTGCTCCCTGTCATTGATTTTATAGCAACATCCCTAAACTCAGGTGAAATAGCAAAATAGTATAAAAAATGACTATCAGATAGACCCTTTTTTTCTCTTAAGACAATAAATTCTGTAGATCCAAAACCTATCTCATTCTCTTCTAAGATATCAACATAAGCTGTCTTCCCATTCTCTAAACTCGGTGTAATTCTTGCAACCAAAGTATCACCATTCCTAAATTTTACCCCGCCATTAAATGGTTTTATTTCATAAATGGAAATTTTCTTAGTGAAAGGATGTAAAGCTTCCATTGGAACTTTTTTGGCAAGCGTACCTTTCTTTAATATCTCAGAAGGATTAATAACAGCCACATCTCCCAGCTTAACTCTTTTCCACCCTTTGGGTACTTTTTCAGTCATTTTTCACCCTCTCCAAAATTTTCAATCCTTCCTTATTCATTTTTGAAAAGGCAAATACTTTTTTGCCTAAGTCTTTTAGTGACGCCCCAATGTGATAAACATCTTTATTATCTATTATCAAAAATCTATCGTGTATATTTTTGAGTTCCTTTACTTCAACAGGTTGGTACTGAGCATTGTGTTTTTTTAGATCCAGTTTAATCTGTTTTGTTATTTTTCCAACGAATATAATAGCTTTTACATCTGGTTTTCTTTTAGTTAATAAAGTAAACACGCTTTCATCTATGTAATTATCTATTAAAATAATAGATTTGTTTGCTGAACGGATTAAATCACTAACAAATTTGTAAGCATCAAAAATTTGTCCATCAAAGAATATGCCTTGTGTGGGGCTTTCTTCTTTGCTCTCAAGAGCCTTGAATAATACCTCAAATTTTTTATCATGGTCTGTTAGTTTATATTCAATCTTTTCCAAACGGGAAAAGATTTCAGCGTTTTTAATGATAAATTTTCTCATAGCAACAAATGCCTTCATTATTTTTATGCTTACATCTATTGCGGTCTTACTTCTCAATACTGCTGAAAGCATTGCTACGCCTTGCTCAGTAAAGGCATAGGGAAGATATCGTCTCCCACCCCAACTTGAGATCACAATTTGTGATCTTAAAGATTCATATTCTTCTTTTGTAAGTTGAAACATGAAATCTTCGGGGAATCTTTCTTTATTCCTTTTTACCGCCTGATTCAAAACTCTAACTTCTACACCATAAAGTTTTGCAAGGTCACTATCAAGCATTACCTGAACACCTCTTATGGTATGAATTTTGGTTTTAATGTCTTCAATTCGTATTATTTCTTCGTCCATTTCTAACAGGTCCCCTTATTATTTAAAAATTCTTTTTTTTATCCTCCTTAATTCTTAATTCTTCAAAACATAATATGTGCTTCTACCTTTTCCTTGTCTTTGAATAAGATTTTTTTCAACTAATGAGCTTAAAATTTTGTGTGCTTTGGTTTTTTGAATATTAAGGATTTCAGTTGCTTTCTTCCTTGTGATTTTTCCGTTATCTAAAATATAAAGTAATATCTCCTTCTCTTCCAACGTTAATCGTTCGTAATCATTCGCAATCGTTCGTAATCGTTCGTAATCGTCCGCAACCGTCCGTAATCGGCCGTAATCGTCCGCAGATTCTGTTAAAGCAGTTTTTTTGGTTTCTGGACTGTAGTTTATTTTTCTAAATGTTACCCTAAAGGAAATTCCAGGCTCACTCCATTCAAATTTTATTTCCGGATATTTTCTTAAATCATCAGCAATTAATCTTAATCCGTTTCCCCATTGTTCGATAATACCAAGTTTTTTAAACACTGATGCCAGAACTTTGTTTCTTATGTCTGACTGGCCAGATTCCATATCGTCAAAGTCAATAGTAGGCATTAATTTACCGGGGCTTGTAATCTCAATTTTATCGTCAAAAATGGCAATTTTTATGTCTTTGCCCTTTAAAGAATAGTCTCTGTGAATTACCGCATTTCTTATAACTTCACGAATGGCAATAACTGGATACTCCCACCTGTCTTTCCTATAAACTCCTTCATATGTCGAGCCTTGAGAAATATGCCTTAAAACAAATTTATAGGCTTCTTCTGCCTGAAAACTCAAAGGCTCATCAATAGTCTTTTGGTCAATAAAATCTCCGGGTATAGTTCCTTTAAACCTTGCACACTCTATTTTTGCAAAGGGGAAAAGTTTATTTCTAATTTCATCGTTTGATAACAATATTAAAGCGTTTGTGGGAAACTGTCTATTCTGGTCTTTAACTACCAGATTTAGTTTATTTAAAATGGTTTTAGTTAATTTCTCCCCTACAGTTTCTTCGAACTGATGGGCAAAAAGTGAAATATCCAACTCATCTACACTTTTTGAATATACAGGCAACGAGTCAAATGATATGCCTTGCTTTTGTCTTTCTAATTCTTCAATAATCTCTTTATTGGCAAGACGATTTGTTAAACCAACTCTAATAAAGGTTCCATTTTCTTTTCCTTTGCTTTTCAGATAATATGGTGGAGTATTGCCTTTGAATATTTTAACTATTACAACATATTTCCCATTGTAATTCGCAAATAAAATTTCTGGCAAAATAAGAGGATAGCAATTATCATGAATAGTACTACTAATTATTTCTTCTATCTGTAATAAATCTTCTTCCGGCACTCCAATTACTTCTCTCGGATTGTCTTTGATGCCAATATAAAGTTCACCGCCGGCATCATTGGCAAATGATATAACGGTTTTACATAAATCAGATTTATTTGGCAATGTTTCTTTAAATTCAAGCTTTCTGTTTTCTGGTTGATGTAAAACCTTCTCTAACTTCATAATCTCCTTTATTAACTTATTTTATTTCATATAAAGATAAAGCAACCTGTTCCAAAATTGCACAGGTTGAATTTTTATAAAATTTCAACTTCTTCCAAAATGGAAACAGTATCCCTAAAATTAATAACTGATTTTCATACTTCATACTTCACACTTCATCCTTCACATTTCACCCTTCAAACGCTATGAAATTCATTATAAGTTTTATTAATTGCTCTTTTTGCTCTGGGGGGCTTGCAGCTACAAGATAGCACAAAGCAGTTAAAGTATTACTGTTGAATCTATGAAATAGCTCCTCTTTTGATAAGTTTTCGTATAAAAACTTCAAAAATAGCAAAGCCCCAATCCTTTTGTTACCATCAACAAATGGATGATTTTTTATAATCAAATATAACAGATTTGCCGCTTTTTCTTCAAAGGATGGATAAAGCTCTTTGCCTGAAAAACTTTGATAAATGTTATTTAATGCACTTTCAAAAAGCCCTCTATCCCGTTCAATTCCAAAAATTTCTGACGCTTCATTTCTTTCTATTAAATAATTTTTAAGTTCTTCTATTGCCTCTTTTGCATCTTCATAACTTATCTTTTTTTTAACCTCTCTCGTAATTTTTGCTTCAATCTTTCCTGTGTCGTACTCTTCTATCCATCTCCACACCAAAGCATACTTTTCTATAATCTCAAGCATCCCTTTTGCTTCAGATGCTGTAAGTGAAGGTGTATTAATGTTTTCTTTTATAAATTTAATTGTATTTTCTAGTTCTTTAAGTTTTTCTTGTGTGAGTTTTTTTTCATTTATTGCATACCCTTTTATAAGATAGTTCTTCAAAACATTTGTAGCCCAGATTCTAAATTGAGTAGCTTTTCTTGAGTTTACACGATAGCCAACAGATATTATGACATCAAGATTAAAATATTCAATTGTCCTTTTTACTTTTCTTTTTCCCTCTATTTGAACTGTTGCAAATTTTGCAACAGTTGACCCCCTATTTAATTCTCCGGATTCAAAAATATTTTTAATGTGTCTTGAAATAACAGATTTATCTTTGTCGAAAAGTGTTGAAATTTGACTAAGGTTTAACCATATTGTTTCCTTCTCTAATCTGACTTCAACTTTTTTATCTTTGTCTTCAAAAATGACAAGTTGATTTTCACTGTTCATCCTTTATCCTTCATATTTATTTATTTCTATTTTTTCCAGATTTTCCAGTATTAGCTTATTGAGCCTTTCTTCCTCTTTTAACTGCTCTAAAAACTCGGCTTTTAGCTTTTTAAACCTTTCTTCAAAATCAAAATCATCTTCTTCATCAGCAAGCCCCACATAGCGACCGGGTGTTAAAACATAATCAAGCTCTCTGACTTCCTCCATGGTAGCAGATTTACAAAACCCCTTTATATCTTCATAACTTTCATCTTCCTTTTGCCATTTGTGATAGGTGTCCGCAATTTTTCTTATCTCTTCCGGGGTTAATACACGATTTCTTCTGTTTATTAGCTGCCCCATATCCCTTGCATCAATAAACAGGATTTGCCCCTTTCTAGTTGTTTTGTTTTTCCTGATAAACCACAAAGAAGCTGGTATCTGGGTATTTAAAAATAGTTTAGGAGGAAGGTTTACAATACAGTCTATAATATCATCTTCAATCATATTTTTCCTTATTTCATACTCATCTTTTTGTTTCGTTGTTAATGCCCCTTTTGCCAAAACAAATCCGGCTTTTCCATGTGGTGCCAGGTGAAAAATAAAGTGCTGAATCCATGCATAATTTGCATTTGAGACAGGAGGGACGCCGTATTTCCACCTTACATCACTTCTCAGTAGTTCTCCGCTCCAGTCGCTGTCATTAAAAGGTGGATTTGCTATCACAAAATCAGCTTTTAAGTCTTTGTGGACATCGTTTAAAAATGAACCTTCCGGATTCCATTTCACCTGCGAACTATCAATCCCTCTTATGGCAAGATTCATTTTACAAAGTCGCCATGTTGTTTGATTGCTTTCCTGACCGTATATGGAAATATCATCTATCCTTCCCTGATGCTCCTGCACAAATTTTTCTGATTGTACAAACATACCACCGGAACCACAGCAAGGGTCAAACACTCTCCCTTTGTATGGCTCAAGCATTTCTACCAAAAGCTCAACAACACTTCTTGGGGTATAGAATTGTCCACCTTTTTTACCTTCTGCAAGTGCAAATTGCCCTAAAAAATACTCGAATACATGCCCTAAGATATCTGCGCTTCTTTCTTTTGCTTCGTCAAATGCAATGTTGCTAAATAGATCTATAAGCCCACCAAGACTTATGGGGTCAAGATTCCCTTTGGCATATACTTTTGGTAATACCCCTTTTAACGATGGATTTTTCTTTTCTATAATATCCATCGCATTATCTATTAATTTACCAATTTCCGGATTCTTGGCGTTAGCTTTTAAATACTCCCCACCTTGCTTCTTTTGGTACAAAAAACACATTTTCAGCTCTGTATTCATCTATATCTTCCGGATCAGCTCCAGCATAATCCCCTTCACCCTCGCTTAGCTTTTCATACAAGTTTTCAAAAGCATCTGATATATACCTTAAAAATATTAAACCTAATACTACATGCTTATATTCTGCAGCATCAATATTCTTCCTTAATTTATCAGCGGCTTTCCAAAGCCCTTGTTCAAAAGATTCACCGTTATTATTGCTATTTTTCTTAGCCATTACAAACCTCCATTAATAAATATTTTAACATAACATTAACTGATTGCAAATTTAATTTTAAATGCTTACGTTGTTATTATATCATTGTAATTTTTTTCATTTCAATCGTTCTTATTGGTAGTGTATAAGAATTTTGTGTAAGAATTGAAAAAGAGGTATACCTCCTGTAATCTACTAATACCCATAAAAACAGAAGAAGGAGGTATACCCCAATGAATAATTATAATTTAGCTGAATTGTTTGAAAAAAGAAAGGATATTCGAGAAGTTTTTATGGAATTTATGTCACAACAATTTGTTAATTTTTTAGAAAAGCTTGGAGAAATAGAAAGAGAGATCCATTGTACGGTTAATGAAGACAGTAAAAATGGTCATTATACAAGAAATTTTGATACGTTTTTTGGTAAGATAGAAGGAGTAAAAATACCAAGGACAAGAAGAACCAAGTTTCATCCATCATTTTTAGAGCCATACAAACGCACAACATTTGAATTGGATGAAATAGTATTATCTATGTATCAAGGTGGTTGTTCAACAAAAGATATAGTCCGCACATTGGAAAATTTGCTTGGTCAAAAGTATTCTCCCAGGTGGGTAAGCAAAATAACAGATGATATATTGGAAGAAATAGAAAAGTATCATAATAGAAGATTTGACCGTTGGTATCCAGTTTTGTTTATAGATGGGACATACTTAAAATTGAGAAGAGATACAGTATCAAGTGAAGTTGTTTATACAGTTATGGGTATAGATGAGGAAGGGCATAAAGAGATACTTTCCTTTTATTTATTTGGTGGCAGTGGAGAGAGTGCATTAAACTGGAAAGAACTGTTATATGAGCTAAGGGAAAGGGGATTACAAGAACCAGTATTAGTAATTGCAGATGGATTAAAAGGTATAAAAGAAGCGGTATTAGAAGTTTATCCTAAGGTAGATTTTCAGAGTTGTGTAGTTCATAAGGTAAGAAGCTCATTATCCAAGATACGCAAATATGATGAGAGTGCAGTAACAGAAGATATGAAAAATATTTATATGCAAGAAACTGAAGAAGGATTTTTGAATAAATATAAAGAATTTTGCAAGAAATGGTCAGTAAAATATCCAGAAATGATTGCTTTATGGGAAAAGGATTTACCAGAATTAATGACATATTTAAAATATCCAGCTTTAATGAGGCCTTATATTTATACTACCAATCCATTAGAAAGGTTTCATAAAGAAGTTAAAAGGAGGACGAAAGTTATAGAGGTATTTAATGATAAGAAAGCGTTAGAGAAGGTATTATTTTTAGTAATATTAGAGATGAATGGCAGTTACAAATCCCGAAAGATGAAACATTGGGATTATTTTCTAGCAGTATTGAGAAATAAAAGGGCTGAAAAATATGGTAGATTACAGGAGGATAAAAATCTTACACAAAATTAGTTGCACTATGTTCTTATTATAACAATAAATGTTTTACATTAAAAATCTTATCAATAGCATATCGTAGCTTTTTCATTTGTTACTAAATTAGATAGGCATATGAATAACAAAAATGCTTCGAGGATGTTGCACAATAGACTAACTTGTTTATAATTATCATCATCATGAGATTGCTTCGTCGCATTTGCTCCTCGCAATGACTGGGAGAATGGTCATTGCGAGCGTTAGCGAAGCAATTTAGTATATTTAGCGTCTATTTCTGTGCAATACCCTCGCTTCTTTTTCAGGGTATAGTTTAGGTTTACATTTAATAGTTCTAATATCAGCACCTACAAGTTATTCAATTTCGTTAATTTGTTTATTTATTTCGTGGTTAATTTTAGTAGAATCGTCTTCATTTTTGGTGGTTTCATACGTGCCAAGCCCCAAGTTGGGGTTTTTGTTTTCTCTAACTAATTTTTCTAATATTGACAACAATTTTAGTGGTGTTAAGACCGTGCCAAGTTTTTCTAAAAAATAACCCTCTAAAATGGTAAAATAGATACAACTGTCAACTATCATTTAAGGTTATATATATCAATTTACCTAGTGAATTCACCTGTTATTACGCTCGTAGATGGTTTCAAATTATCTACTATTGCAAATAAAATTTTGGCATCAACACTATCAATAGAACTGACTATATAACACAGATAAAGCCTCTGTTACCGTTCATTATTAAATCAATTTAAATCGTTTATACGCTAACATTAAGATATAATGTCAAATACATAATCAACCCTTTGAAATAACCATTTGTCAATTATCATGAAAATTGACCCGTTTTTTTCACGAATTTTGACCCACCCTATTTTATTAAAAGAGTTAACATTTATTTTAATTATCATTTTTAAAAAGTTCTTTCATTCTATAACTTTTACCATTTATCAAGAACGGATAGCTGTGATGCAATAACCTATCCAATATAGCTGCCGCAACTATTTCATCCCCAAATATATCATTCCATTCTTCAAAAGGTTTATTTGTAGTTATTATTGTAGATTTCTTTTCATATCTTCTTGATATCAATTTGAAAAATAACGATGAAGCTGATTTCTCTATTTCTAAATAACCCAATTCATCTATTATTAACAAATCTATCCTTGATAATGATTCTATATATTCTGCTGTTTTATTACCTATTTTAGCAGCTATTAATTCTGTCATTAACTCTTCTGTATTATAAAATAAGACCCTCTTTCGCATCATCGCTGCTTTTATTCCAATCCCTACTGCCAAATGCGTTTTACCTACTCCAGGAGGGCCTACAAACAAAATATTTTTTGCTTCTTCCATAAAATGTAATTCACTTAATTCTCGAATCAATTTCTCATCAATCTCCGGCTGAAAACTAAAATCATACTCCTCTATCGTCTTGAAAAATGGAAATTTGGCCTTCTTAATTCTTCTCTTAATAGAATTATCCAATCTCATTTCTGCCTGTTGCTTTAATACGTTATACAAAAATTGTTGATAACATATTTTGCCCTTTGCCGCTTCTTCTGCCTCTTTCATATAAATCTCTTTTATCAAGGGCAAAGACAGTAATTTACAATAATATTCTATCGCTACCTTCAAATTTTCATTTCTGCCCATAACTATACTCCAATAAATCTCTCTTTACATTCTTCGAGGGTAATTCTTGTTTTGTAAAATTTAATACATCCTGTTTTAAAGGATATTTTTGAATTAATGCTTTTACTAAGTTATAGCTAAAAACATTATATTTTATACAGTTCCTCATAACTTCCATACAATTTACATCCGAATAGTATTCAAAAATTGAAAGAATTTGTCTTAGATGATAGGATGGATTAAATCTTTTTTGACCTCTTAAACGTTCTATAAAACGATCCTTTTCATCAAAATGTGAAAATCTATCTAAAAACTTCTTCTTTAAACTTTCGAATGATTTTTGTTCATCTGTGTTGAAATTCTTATAATGAGTTAAGGGTGTTGCACAGTAAAATTTAGATAACATATTGATATTTAATCTATTTTCTGTTAAAATATGCTTAATTTTAAATAAAGAGGGAGGTAATTATGCCTTCAAAAGAGATAAAAGGGATGACAGTATCTGACATAGCAGCTCAAGATAAATTATCAAAACAAAAGCGTAATAGATTAAGACTGTTAAATGAGTTAATAAACTTTTCAAAGATCGAGAAAAAGCTAAAAAAGAAGTACAAATACACAGAGAATGCGAGTGGTCAACCAGCCTATCCACCGTTATTACTGTTCAAGATAGTATTTTTGCAGAATTTGTACAATTTAAGTGATTATGAGATAGAGGGAGCCTTACATGACAGATTAAGTTTTACGGATTTTGTGGGATTATCGATGGAAGATGCTGTACCAGATCATTCTACAATAAGCAGATTCAGGAAGAGATTATGTGAGTTAAATTTGGACAAGGTATTATTTGAAGAAATAAACAGACAGCTCAAGCAATCTGGATTTATTTTAGAAAAAGGAGTGATAGTTGATGCTACAGTAATAGAAGCTAAAAGTCGTCCAGATAAGTGTATAGAGCCCAAAAATGAAGAAGAATCTTCATCAAAAGAAGAAACAGCAAAGAAAGGGGGCGTGGATATCAACTATTCCAGAGAAGAGGAAGCTAGTTGGTTAAAGAAGGGAAATGAAGTTTATTATGGTTACAAGGCGCATGTAGTGAGTGATGCAATAGATGGTTTTATTTTAGCAGTAAATATGACAGGAGCAAATGTACATGAATCAGGCTGTTTAGAGTCATTGATATCAGAGTTAAGGGATAAGGGTTACAATGTTCCAATGGTATTTGCAGATAAGGGATATAGTAGCAAGAAGAATCGAGATATATTGAAGTCAAAGGATATAGAAGATTTTATTATGCATAAAAAGGCAAAGGGCGGGAAATTAAGTGAGTTACAGAAAGAGCTAAATAATTTGTGTAAACAGGTGAGATATAGGATTGAGCGTAGCTTTGGTACATTGAAGAGTCAATATGGTCTAAATAGATCGAGATATATGGGTTTGCGTAAGGTGTTGTATGAATTTCTGATGAAATCGATATGTTTTAACGTAACAAAAGCAATCAGATTATGTTTTTAAAGGTGTATTGCGCCCAAAATTAGGGATTTTAGATGATTTGGAGTTATTTGAGGAGGTGAACAAGGAATAAAAAGCCAAAAAGCAATAAAAATTGAGTAGAAAATTGAGCAAAATTTAAGAAAATGATGAAAATTGGAAAATACAGAAATTATGCAATAACCTTACTTTATTTAAGCTCTGCTTACCGGGGCTGCTCAAGATATAGGTATTTGTCGCTACAGTACAAAGAAAGGGAAAATGATAAAGAGGGGAAAAAGATTTATATAGAAGAAATGAATAGTTATATGGGTATTAACAAATTAAATGAAGAAATAGCAAAATCTCATCTTCATAATAGGTTATTTTTATCCGGAGATGGTAAATTTGGATATATTGTGGGTGTTTTTTTAACAAAATTACCAAGATACGATAACGAGTTATTTTATAAGGTATCTCTTTTAAGCTGCCCTTTCAATGATAACTTGTCTGAAGCAGAAATTAAAATGAATTTACCTATGCTGTATAAAAACAGATATACTAAGGATATAAAAGTTTATGATTATCTTATTTTGGGATTGTTTACGGATTTTCAAGTTGCTCGTAATTTTGATAACAAAATAAAAAATGTATTTTTAAAAACGAAGAATGGAGAAAGTGTAGTAAATGCCTTTGCTAGGAATACAGGGCTTAATATCACAGAAAATTTTAGTGATCATGGGGGCAGTGAAATATTTCTTCCATCACATTTAGGATATTCAGATCCCTACATAATTGAAGAGTTTATTAAACGTATAGGAAAATATAAGCCAGTGTTCATAATTAAAAAATAAAAAATAAAATTTTTTACTAAACGTAGCTAAAAATCATATTGACCACCCCTGTTTTTATTATTGCCCTCGAATGGGGGGGGGGTAATAAATTTGAAGGAGGGGAACCATGGTACAAGAAAAGCTTTTAAGATTGAAGGATGTTTTGGAAATCATTCCTGTTGGCAGGTCTACTTGGTATGAAGGAATTAAGAAAGGAATATTTCCAAAACCAATTAAACTGGGAAGATCAAGTTTCTGGAAACTGAGTGATATTCAAAAGCTTATTGAAGATACCGCCTATGTAGCAATTTAACATTTAATTCAATTATTATGTACGTATCCGCATCAAGTGGATACGTATTCTGTTTTAAAGTTTTCGATGAAACTATCCGAGTTTATTATTCTTTTTAAAAAAGGTTTTTCAGCATTTTTTAATTCATCCAAATAATTTGCCCAAAACTGCATCATTTCTTTCCTTATTTCTAAATACTCGGCTTTGTTATATGCTCTGCGAACTTTATTTTTATCCTCATGTGCCAATTGTTTTTCAATTACATAAGGAGGCCAACCCATTTCATTCAACAGTGTAGATGCTGTCTGCCTAAACGAATGGCTTACATGTTCTTTTTTCGTATATCCAATTCTTCTCAAAGCTTGATTTAACGTATTATTACTTAACATTTTGTCAAAATCTATTGGAGAAGAAAACACATAATTACTATCACCAGTTATCTTTTGAGCTTTTTTTAATATTGATACTGCTTGATCTGATAATGGTACAATATGATCTCTTTTTATTTTCATTTTATCAGCTGGCACAAACCAAAGTTTGTTTTCAAAATCAATATCACACCATTCTAATGAACGAACCATTCCAGGACGCACGAAAGTAATCATTAGAAACTTTAAAGCAAGTTTTGTTATGTAATGTCCACGATAATTATCAATATCAACTATAAGTTTTTTCAATTTTGCAGGTTCTGTTATAGCAGGATAGTTTTTTTCTTTATATTTTGGTAATGAAGAGTTAATTGTAGTTGTAAGATCAGAAGTTACAATATCTTCAGAAATTGCTAGTTCATATACATAATGAATAATTGTTTTTGCTTTTTTCATTGTTACTAAAGTATCTCTATCTGCAATTTTTTTAAGACAATCAATTATTCTTTTTGATGTTATATCTTTAATGTCCATATTGCCTAAATATGGTTTAATATCCCTGTTGTAAATAGATAATTTCGTTTCCAAAGTTGATGGATCATAACTGTCTCTATTCAATTCCACCCATTCATTAAATAAATCATCAAAAGTGCGTTTTTCTTCTTCAAGAGGTAGTCCTCTTTTTAATCTTTCATTCAATTTTTCTGCTTCTTGCCTTGCCTTAGATAAACTAACATAAGGATATTCTCCCAGCGACTTATAAGTATCTTTACCATTTTGATCCCTATAACGAAATCTCCAGAACTTATTACCTGTAGGTCGAACTTCCAAGAATAATTTTTCACCTACATTAATACGATGAATTTTCTTTTTTGGTTTTGCTGCTCTCAATGTTGCATCGGTAATTCTTTTCATAATGTCCTCCTTTCATCTTTTTTTGTCGCAATTAGATGAAAGGAGTTGGTCAATATGATTTTTAGCTTTGTTTGGTATATGGTATTAAATAGTTCTGTAATTTTTTGGGTAGCGTTTGGGTAATTTAGAAACGTTACCCAATTTATTACCCATTTTTTTCCAGATTTTAGCTGGATTTCACTAGACAAACCTGGACAATCAACTGTCTGAAAACCGCTTGTTTTTAGGATTTTTCGTATTATATGAAATTTTGACAGACTTAATATAAATGCCGGAGGGGGGACTCGAACCCCCACGGGATTAGCTCCCACTGGATTTTGAGTCCAGCGCGTCTACCAGTTCCACCACTCCGGCTTAGTTCAGCGTTATATAGTGAACTTTTCAAACTTTGTCAAGTTATTAAACTTGAATATGATATTTTATTATGTTATTATTAATAATAATTATAGTGAGGTGTAATTTGGCTTTGGATCATGATATTTTACTCGAAGTTGGTACAAATGAGTTTGAAGTAGTTGAGTTTATAATTGATGCTGATAAAAAATATCACTTCGGTATAAATATTGCCAAAGTTAGAGAAATCATAAGATATCCAGAAGTGGTTCGTATACCAAATGCTCATCCAGCTGTTGTTGGCTCTGCAAATATAAGAAATAAAGTTATACCCATAATAAATCTGGCTCACTGCTTAAATCTAAAAACAGATTTTGACCCTAAGAAAGCTAAAGTTATAATTACTTACTTTAATCATCAATTTAATGGTTTTGTCGTAGATGATATAAACAGAATACATAGAGTAAAATGGGCTGATATAAAAGATTATTCCACGATAGCAGATTTCAGATTAGCAGATTCTGTGCTTGGTGTGATAAAAGTTGAGGATAGATTAATTCAATTACTCGATTTTGAAAAGATTGCTTCAGAAATCAATCCAACAACTCAATTTAATGATGTTTCAATAGATTATTCTAAAACTGAAAAAAGAAAAAACAAAAAGATATTTTTAGCGGAAGATTCATTAGTAATAAGGAAACTTTTAAAAAACACTTTAAGCCAAGCAGGTTACAACGTCCAAGATTTTGAAAACGGAAAGAAACTTTTAGAAGCAGTTACACAATCTTTGCCAGATATTATTGTTACAGACTTAGAAATGCCAGAAGCAGACGGCAGCTTTATTATTCGCACTATTAGAGAAAAATTAAAGATTGAAGATTTGCCTATTATAGTATTTTCATCCCTTGCCAGTGAAGAAAATGAAAGAAAGGTTTTAAGCATTGGTGCAAACTGTTTCATTGGAAAACCTGATCTAAACATTTTAATAGATACCATAGATAAATTTTTAATAGAGGGGGCAAAATGAATATAAAAAAGACTTTTATACCAGTTTTATTACTAACCTTTACAATATCCTGTGCACAAAACAATGAGGTAATAAAACAATCAATTTCAAATTTAAACTCTGATATAATCGACTTGCAAAAATCTATTGCAGAACTTCAGCTAAATGTCCAAGAACTTGATAGAAAAATTAATGTTAATAGTGAAAATATTAAAGTAAATTCGGAAGCTATCGCCAAATTAAAAACCGAATTAAACGATGTAAAATATAAAATCGACTCTTTCAAGCAAAAAACAATTACACCAAATGCACCAACAAACACTACTCCAAACAACAATATTAGTACAGGACAAACAGTTAAACCCAATAACAACAGTGAAATAATAATTATTGAAGATGACTCAGCAGATAAAACCACAATTTATTCATATGCTTATGAACTTTATATGAAAGGTAAGTATTTTGAGAGCTTAAATAAATTCAACGAGTTTCTTAAAAAATATCCAAATGATGATTTATCTGATAACGCAATGTATTGGATCGGCGAAATATACTACAGCCAAAAAGATTATATAAAATGTATTGATACAATGAAAGATTTAATAAAAAAATATCCACAAGGGAATAAAGTCCCAGATGCTTATTTGAAAATGGCTTATGCTTACATAGAAATCGGCGATCAAGATAATGCAGTTAAATACTTAAAATATTTATTAGACAATTACCCAGCAACAAGAGCAGCTTCATTAGCAAAACAAAAATTAGACGAGCTTGGAGTAAGCTATGAATAAGATAATTATCGTAATAATAATCTTAGTTTTATCCTTTACTTTTTCTTTTGCAGAAACGTACACAGTCAAAAAAGGTGATACTCTTTGGGATATCTCAGGAAAATAC
Organism: Deferribacter desulfuricans SSM1; assembly: GCF_000010985.1. Taxonomy (NCBI): domain Bacteria; kingdom Pseudomonadati; phylum Deferribacterota; class Deferribacteres; order Deferribacterales; family Deferribacteraceae; genus Deferribacter; species Deferribacter desulfuricans. The sequence continues at coordinate 276,106 of NC_013939.1, read as the reverse complement.
TACAACGACTACTTTTTATGGCCTCTACTATGGAAATATAATACTGATATAAATAATCCTGATTTAATTTATCCTAAACAAAAACTTATTTTGCCTATTTTAAACAAAAATCTCGACAAAATAACTAAAGATAGTCAGTTTGTGATAAAGAAACCTAAGGTAAAAGAAAACTTAAGAAACCAGTCAGAATCATTTACAAAAATTAACTATGCAATAAAAAGTCTCAAGTTAAACAGTTTTGAATTTATAAAAACCTATCTGCCAAAATGTAAAATCCTTGCTGTAGAAGAAGGGAAATTTTATGCATCCAATGGTAATCTAATAAGGATATTAAATAATGGGTATAGCATCAATGATCATATAGCAATTTACCAACAAGTAGATAGAATAGATAAAAATGCACATATTATGAAAGTAACTGGTTACGCAACAATTAAATCTATAGACTCTGATAATACAGCTTTGGCAATAATAAATAAATCGTTTGAACCTATAAGTAGAGGATTTTACTGCGAAAAAAGTAATGAATACATAATTGACCTTTCTAAAACATTCAAAGATATTGACAATAATAAAGAAGGCAAAATTATATATTTTACAGATGGCGTAAGGTATGCTTCAGAAGGATTAAATGCAATTGTTTATGATAAGTCTAATGATGCAAAAGTGGGTGATATTTATACAATTTATAGGACAATAGATGAAAATGGTTATAAAAGAAAGCTTCTTGCCGGTGAAGCACAAGTTATTTATAAAAGTGGTGACTACCTAACTGTAAAACTAATAAAAACAGATTTAGAAGTAGGTTTAGGTGATACCGCAGTTTTAACAAAAATTATTGTTATGAATTAAATTAGTTTTCATATGAATCTTTACAGAAAAATACCTAAAAAAGATAAACTATTATCTTTTTTTGATGAATCTTACAATAAAAGAATATTAAACTATCTAATTGATAATGAATTAGAATTTATAAGAACAAATATCAAAAATGGAAAATTACAAGATATATCTGAAAGTGCAATTATCGAAAATGTTAAAAACAGATATTCAGAATTGATAAATGGCACATTGAAATATGTTATAAATGCCACGGGTATTGTATTACACACCAATCTTGGGCGAGCTCCAATTTCTGAAAAATTAATAGAAAATATTATTCATATATTATCTGGCTATTCCAATTTAGAATACAATTTAGAAAAAGGTGAGCGAGGAGAACGTTATCATCATGTTGTTGAATATTTAAGAATATTGACTGGATGTGAAGACGCACTGATTGTAAACAACAACGCTGCAGCAGTCTTTTTGATAAACAACACATTTAATAGAGGTAAAGAAGTCTTAATCTCTAGAAGTGAACTGGTAGAAATTGGAGGAAGTTTTAGAATCCCTGAGGTTATCAAAAATAGTGGTGCAATACTAAAAGAAGTTGGCACTACTAATAAAACAAAAGTTTCTGATTATGAATCAAATATATCAGAAAATACGTCCATGATCATGAAGGTGCATAAAAGTAATTATTCAATTGTTGGTTTCTTCGAAGAAGTAGATTACAAAGTTATTCCAGAAGTAGCTAAAAAGTATAATCTTTTATCATATTGTGATTTAGGTAGCGGAAGTCTTTTACCTATAGAAAATTGTAATGAGCCTTTATTACAAGATTTAGCAAAATACGACTATGATCTGATAAGTGCCAGCGGTGACAAACTGTTAGGCGCAGTTCAGGCAGGAATAATCATAGGGAAAAAACATCTAATAAATGAACTGAAAAAAAATCATCTTTTAAGAATGCTCAGAGTTGATAAGCTGACATTATCAATCCTCCAAGAAACTCTCAAGTGTTATATTTTAGGTAATACCAATGAAATCAAATCCCTTTCTCTATTTGCCCAAGATAAAACCTCTTTATTAAAAAAAGCAAAAAAATTAGAAAAACTACTAAAAAAACAAAATATAAGTAACCTAATTTTAAAAATAGAAGAGGTTGAAACATATACCGGTGGTGGTAGTTGCCCAATGTCAACACAACATTCCATAGGTCTTATCCTTAATCACAATAAAATAAAACCAAATACAATAGAAAAAAAATTGAGAGACTTTGATCCTCCAATTATTTGTAGGATACAAAATGATAGTATAATTTTGGATCTAAGAACAATTTTTGATAGTGACCTTAAAATTGTGGCTAACGGTATAAAATGGGCATTAAGTCAGTAATAGTTGGAACTGCAGGACATATAGATCACGGTAAATCTTCAATTGTAAAAGCTTTAACAGGGACAGATCCTGATAGATTAAAAGAAGAAAAATCTAAAGGGATAACCATAGATTTAGGATTTGCTTCTTTTAAGAAAGATGACTTGATTATTTCATTTATCGATGTCCCAGGCCATGAAGCTTTAGTAAAAAATATGATTGCTGGTGCAACAAATTTTAATATTTGTGTCCTTGTAATAGATGCAAAAGAAGGTATAAAAGCTCAGACTATAGAACATTGCAATATTATTGATTACCTCCAAATAGAAAACCTAATAGTAGCTTTAAATAAAGTTGACCTAATAGATGAAAATATTTTAGAAAAAAGACTAAATGAAATAAAAATATTTATTGAGCAATATAACTTTAAAAATATTGAGATTATTAAAACTTCTGTTAAAGACGAAGATTCAATTACAAAATTAAAAGAAACTATCATAAAATATGCCAGAAATTACACTGATAATAAGATCGATTTCCCTTTTTTGATGCATATTGATAGAGTGTTTAGTTTAAAAGGTTTTGGAACGATAGTTACAGGGACAACAAATTTTGGTATAATAAAACAGGGTGATCAAGTATTTACATTCCCAAAAAATTTAAAAATAAAAGTTAAATCTATCCAAAATCACAATGAAAAAGCTACAGAAGCAATGCCAAATATGCGCACCGCAATTAATTTAAGCGATATCAAAAAAAATGAATTAAACAGAGGTTTTATATTACATAAAGGGGACTATTACTCTACAAACAAGTTTTATGCTCAAATAACCGTTTTTAAAAATATAGATTCAAATTTTAAAATTAAATCAAATAAGAAATATTTAATATTTTACGGCACAGATTATTTTTACGCAAAAATTATCCTTTTGGATAAAAAAGAATTAACTCCTGGTAATACCTCATATGCTGTAATAATGGCAGATAAAAATATTATGACATACCCAACAGAAAGAATGCTAATTAGAAGTGGTTCTCCTCAGCTTACTATTGCAGGATTAACCTCCATATTTTGTGATGATATCTCATTAAAAAAACAAAACTTATTATCTCTCCTTCAATATATAGTTAAAAATGAAATAAAAGAAGCTCTAGCGATTTTAACTCAGGAACAAGGTTATTACATCTTCAAAAATTTACATCAACTTTTTCATATCCCTGAAAAAGAAATAAGAGATTTAATCAAAAAGTATGATTATATACTATTTTCCAATATAATTTGTTCTAAACCTAAAATAGATGAATTAATAAAAAATATAATCAATATTATTCAAAATAATGATAGTATAAACCTAAATGATCTTGACGATTTTAAAAATCTTCCGGATAGTTTAAAGGAATTTTTATTTAATAGGATAAAAAATAAACTTTCAGAAAATGAGTTCACATTTACAGTTTATACAATTTCAAAAAATAAAATAACCCCTTTTGAAAAAAAAGCTTTAGTAGCATTGTCACTTATGGAAAAAGATCTTTCTGTAACAAACCCAGCAAATCTAGTAGAGAAACTTAATATTTCTAAAAATGAAGCTGAAAAAATAATCTTTTATCTTCAAAACAGAGAAAAAATTAAAAAGATTTCAGATAATATTTTTATTCCATCTTCAGTTTTAAATACAATAGTTGACAAAAGTATTACTCTAGCAAAAGAGAAAGGTTATGTAGATATAAAAAATATAAAATCGATTATTCAAGCCCCCAGAAAAACAATCATTGCCATATTAGAATATTTAGACAAAACAAATCTTTTCGAAAAAAGAGATAACAAAAGATTTTTAAAAAATAATTAAATTGAGGATGTTACACAACAAACCAATATCTGGACAATTATCATAATCTTTAGATTACCTTGTCAACTTACGTTGCCACACAATGCCCCAAAATTGTTGTCATTGCAGCATTAGATAAACAATATGAAAACTAGAACAAGTTTTACAGTGAACATTCTCGAATTATTTTGTATAGTCAAAAACCTCAGTATCAAGTGGAACTACTATCTCAAATACTGACTCATCAATATTTTTATTTATCAAAACATCCTTAAACACTATTTCAGTGAAATTTCCCGCGTCATCTTCACTCTTCATTGTTTTTACAAAAGTATTATCAAAATCTAACAAAATATATTTAATACCTATTTCATTTTTAGGAATTAGTTTTAATCTATCTTCATTTAACAAACTAACATTGAAATTCTTTTTTAACGATCCCAAATCCATAATTAATTGTAAAATAACATTATTTTCAAAATTAATTTTTTGGCGCATTAACTGTTTTAAACTACTATCATAATATTCCATTACTCCATTTTGAAAAAGATAATATTGCCAATATGGTGAGGTATAATTCCAAAGGAGTCTTTCCCCTTTTATCAAATACACTTTTCCAGAGTAATATTCCTCACCAAACCCTTTAATTAAAGTCTTTTGTAAAAAATTTGCTTGAATGGTCTTTATTTTAGAATATTTGTTTATCAAATTATCTACATCATTTGCAAACAAAACACATGGAATTAGTAAAAAAATTAAAATTATAAAAATTTTTATTTTTCTCATTTACAACCCTTTAATATTTAATTATAAAGATTATATTATATACACAATAAATTGCAAGAGGCTTATTGATGAATATTCTCCTGATTGATGATGAGAAATCATTTCATGATATTTTGAATATTTTATCAAAAAAATTTAAATTTAATTTTTACTCTTTATATTCAAGCAATAATTTAGAAGATACTTTAAAAAACCAAAAAATTGATTATGCATTTGTTGATTTAAACCTTAAAAACGAACAAGGGTATGTATTACTAAAAAAAATAAAAGATTTATCACCTGATACCAAATGTTTTATATTCTCATCTAGCAATGTTGAGTCTTTAAAGACAGATAATAACCAATACAAAATAATTGATAAACACAAACTAGTAGAAACAATAACAGAATTAATAAACAAAACACCTGATAATTAATTTAAATATCCGTTTAAAAGCTGTTTATTGCTTACCATCCTAAATCATTGATAATTAGATAATAGGATAATGTATAATAAGATAATTTTTTGAAACCAATGTAATTTTGAGATTGCTTCGGCAACTTACGTTGCCTCACAATGACCCCAAAATCTGCCATTGAAAGCGTCAGCGAAGCAATCTGAGTAACTTATGCTACAATTACTTTGCAACATTTATATTACTGGTTGAATCAACCTTATTACTAATCAATCTAAGACATAATCCCCAGCTGCAATCCTTTTTTTGATATGCTTTTGAATTGTTTCCCTTTTAGTTGGAGATAATCTATCTATAAATAAAACACCATTGAGATGGTCTATTTCATGCTGAAAAGCCCTTGCCAACAAATCTTCTGCTTCAATTTCAACCTCTTTCCCATCAACATCTAACCCTTTTACCAAAACCTTAGCAGCTCTTCTCACATTGGCATACTCACCAGGAATGCTCAAGCACCCTTCTTCCTCAATAACCTCACCATCAGCTTCAACAATGACAGGATTTATTATTTTTATCAATTTAGACTTATCCTCACCTGCAGAAGGATCAATAACCAATATTCTCTCATTTACACCAACCTGTGGTGCAGCTAAACCAAGGCCAGGAGCAGCATACATCGTTTCAACCATATCATCTATTAGTTTTATAACACGACCATCAATTTCTTTAACTTCTTTTGACTTTCTTCTTAAAATTGGGTTTGGATATTTTACAATCTTTAAAACCATTATATGCCTCCGCTCAATATATAATAATTATAATTATAATTTATTCAACATCTAAATTCCCATTTATAAAATCTTTTAAAGAATACCTTTTGAAATAGGCCAGCATTGCTCCTTTAAACTTCTCTCTTAAATTTTCATCCTGAATTCTATTAGCGTATCTCTCAACTATCATTTTTTCTTTATCAGTTATCTCTCTAAATTTCACACTTTCAGTATCTTTTTTTTCTACAAATTGCAGTATAATTCTAATATCCTTAATACCTAAACCAAAACTGTTTAATCTTTCAATAATTTCATCTTTTACAAATGAAAATTCATTTTTTAAAATATGCTCTGATGTTGCAACGTATAAAATGCCATCTTTAATTATAAGAGGAATAGTTAATTTTGATATGAAATCTCCACAAACTTCTCTCCACAACTTAACTATTGATAATGTTTTAGATATGCTTTTTGGGAGAGTTTCGTTTAAAACCTCATTTATCTTTTTCATTTAATGATATAATCTCTTTTTCTACCCTTTTTAACAACTCTTTAACACCATTTTTTGTTAAAGCAGATACTTCGTAATAATCATTTTTTTTACCTATTTGTTCAATATATTTTCTAAAATTATCTAAAAACTCCTCATTAGCAGCATCAACTTTTGTCGCAACAATAATCTCTTTTTTCTTTGACAATTCATCAGAATACTTTTCTAATTCCTCTCTTATTTTTTCATACCTAATATCCATAGGAGTTTCAAAATCAGATGAATCAACGAAATGTAATAGCAATCTGGTTCGCTCAATATGCCTTAAAAACTGTGTACCAAGCCCAACACCTTTGTGAGCGCCTTCAATTAATCCTGGCATATCTGCTATAACAAAACTTTCACCATATTCACCTTTTACCACACCCAAGTTTGGTGTTATAGTTGTAAATGGGTAATCAGCTATTTTTGGTCTGGCAGCTGAAACAACAGAAATAAAAGTGGATTTGCCTGCATTTGGATAGCCAACAATCCCCACATCAGCTATCAATTTTAGCTCAAGTAACAGTATTTTTTCCTCACCAGGTTCTCCATCTTCTGCATATCTTGGTGCCCTTTGCGTTGGAGAAACAAACATCATATTTCCTCGTCCACCTTTTCCACCTTTGGCAACCAATACCTTCTGACCATGCTCAGTAATATCAGCTATTATCTCACCATTTTCATAATCTTTTACAACTGTACCCACAGGCACTTTTATAAAAACATCATCACCTTTTTTACCGTGCTGATCTTTACCTCTACCGTGTTCCCCTCGTTTTGCTTTATAAATAGCTTTAAAAGTTACATCTAATAATGTAGATTTCCCTTCATCACCAACTAAATATACATCACCACCATCACCACCGTTGCCACCATCTGGGCCACCACGTGGAACAAACTTCTCTCGTCTAAAGCTAACACAACCTCTTCCACCATCACCAGCTTTTACATGGATTTTTGCTACATCAATAAATTTCATAATCTAACTCTATTTTTTTATTTTATAATATAGATTTTACCAAGAACTACAACAGGAAAAAATGCAAGAAAAAAGCCCCTTTTTAAGGGGCTTGATTAGACTCTTTCAGGATATACTGAGATAAACTTACCCATTCTACCTTTATCTTCAAACTTTACATAACCTTCAATAAGTGAAAATATTGTATAATCTTTACCTAACCCAACATTTTTCCCAGGTTTAAACTTAGTACCTCTTTGTCTAACAATTATATTTCCAGCTTTTACGTATTCGCCGCCAAACTTTTTAACACCCAATCTTTTACTCTGGCTATCTCGACCGTTTTTAGTACTACCACCAGCTTTCTTATGAGCCATTTCAGCCTCCCTAACCTACTTTGATATCTTTTACTTTAATTTTAGTGAAATACTGTCTGTGGCCATATCTCTTTTTATAATCTTTTCTTCTTTTCTTTTTAAACACTAAAATCTTTTTGTCCCTACCATGCTCTAAAACTTCAACTTCTACCTTTGCATTTTCAACCACTGGGTTTCCAAGAACCAAATCCTGCTCTGTAGCCACAGCCAAAACATCTTTTATTTCAACAGTAGATCCAGCATCAACATCCAATTTTTCAACCTTGAGAACATCACCAATCTTAACTGTATACTGTTTTCCACCTGTTTTTACGATAGCAAACATCTATTATCACCTCCATTTTTACACATAAACATCGGGAATCGGTTTATATATCATTTTATCATATTTAGTCAACAAAAAATATATATTTTACTTAAAAATTTTATTTAACAACCTTAAGCTCATAATCTAAACAACCTAATCCAAGCTTCTCTGCATGTTTAAGTTGTATTAAAGGGTCGATATAGTCATAAATTTTATTAAATGGGTCATATCCCAATCTTTTTATCACCATATCATAACAAGCTTTATCAATGGCAACAGGATCAGTTGATGCAAAAAATCCTATATCCTCACATACTGGGCGATCATTTCCAGGATAACAATCGCAAGCAGGAGATATTTCCTTTGCAATATTTATATAAAGAATTTTTCCTTTAAGTGCATTTGAAACCCCATATGCATACTCAGCCATTTTTAATGATGTATTTTCAGCAGTTTCATCCCAGTTTATACCGATAGCACCTTGTGGGCAAACAGCAATACATCTTGCACAACCTGTACACTTTTCAGTAATTTCAGCATATTTACTAATAGTTATAGCATCTGAAGCACAGGCATCCTTACATAAACCACAGGCTGTACATTTTTCTGTATGAACACTTGGCCTTGTGACAGAATGCATAGCTAATTTACCTTCTCTTGAAGCACAACCCATTGATAAATTTTTTATTGCACCTCCAAAGCCAGATACCTCGTGCCCTTTAAAGTGGCTTACACAAACCATCCCATCTGAATGTACAATATCAGAAGCAAGTTTAACTTCATTTAATAACTCACCATCTATATTAATACTAATACTATTTTCCCCTCTTAAACCATCTGCAATAATTACTGGCACCTGTAATGTAGAATAATTAAATCCATTTAAAAAAGCATTATGAAGATGATCCACACTGTTTGTCCTCATACCCACATAAAGAGTATTAGTATCTGTTAAAAACGGTTTTACTTTAATATTTTTTAGTATCTCGATAACCGGTCTTAAAAATATAGGTCTGATAAATGCTGTATTACCAAGCTCTCCAAAATGGGTCTTTACAGCAATCAAACTCCCCTTTTCAAAAATATTTTCTGGTTGCAGCCTTTTAAATAACTTTTTTAATTTATTCAGCGGTGAGTTTAACTTTTTGTTATCAAGTGATGCATAATATACAACAGCCATTATCTCCTCCAATTTATAGACTTTACATAGCTTATTAATGAATATATAATCTCATTAGAGTTAATTTAAAGGAACATAATATGAGGTGATATTATGGATTTTTATAAACTTGTCAACAAAAGATACTCGGTTAGAGGGTATTTATCAAAACATGTTGAAGACGAAAAAATAGATTACATACTGAAAGTCGCAAGACTTGCTCCAAGTGCAGCCAATAGACAACCTTGGAAAATTTACATTATTAAAGATAAAACTGTTAAAACCGCACTTTGCGAAGCTTATCCAAGAAGCTGGCTCGAAGAAGCACCAATAATTGTGGTTTTTGTAGGACTAACCGACAATAACTGGATAAGAAATGATGGTAAAGATTACCTTTTATGTGATGTCACAATCATTGCTGATTATTTCATTCTTGCTGCTACAGAGCAAGGATTGGGTACCTGTTATATAGCAGCTTTCGATGAAGCCAAAGTAAAAGAAGCTCTAAATTTACCAGAAAATGAGATACCTCTACTAATGACACCTTTAGGATATCCAAAAGATGGCGCTATTAGAGAAAGGAAAAGAAAAGAGTTAGGTGAAATAGTTGTCACTATTTAACTCAAACATTATAAAAGAACACTTTTATGAATTAATTATTATTGCAGCTTTAATCGTTTTATTTTTCTTTACCAAGCTAATTATTGGTAGATTAACGAAAAAACTAAGTATAAATAAGTCATTAAGTAAAACACTAAATTTTCTATTTATAGTTTTAGTAATAGAATTAGCAAAAAATAAAATGGTCTTTTCACCATTTCTAACAAAACTTCTATCTTTTACTGAAGTTTCTTTAATATTTTTGATATTTTATAATTTGATAGTCAAAATCTACATAGAGGACTTTCTAATCAAGCATAAAAAGAAATATATTAAACACATTTTAATAGATATAGTAAAACTTATTATTCTTATCATTTTTGTATTATCGATTTTGAGAATAGTTTTTAATATAGATATTATTACTATCCTGACACCTTCTGCTATTTTAACTGCAATTATAGGTTTATCCATGAAAGATACAATCGGCAATCTGATTTCGGGGCTCATAATTCAGATTGAAAAACCTTTTGATGTTGGTGATTGGATAAAAGTTGATGATCAAACAGGGGAAGTAGTAGAAATTAACTGGCGCTATACCAAACTAAAAACATTAGACAACGTCTATCTCATAATACCAAACAATACTATCTCTTCTGGTAATCTGTTAAATTTCAACAAACCAGAAAAATCTCTAAGAATTCTTCTTGGTATTGGCGTTAGTTACGACACTCCACCAGCAAAGCTCAAGCAGGTAGTTTCAAAAGTTTTAGAAAACTGCATATATGTTGATAAAAGTAAAGGGATAAATATTTATTTAAAAAATTATAATGATTTTAGTATAGATTATGATATTGCATTCTGGATTAAAGAGTACAAATTTTTACGTGATGCAAAAGATGAAATTTATTCATCACTTTGGTATGAATTTAAAATGGCAAATATAGAAATACCTTTCCCAATAAGAACAATAATCAACAAAGACACATCTGAAGAAAAACCTGAAGAAGTTGATAAAGATACTATAAATATACTCTCTCAAATCCCTATTTTTGAAAGTATTTCTACAACTATCTTAGCAAATATCGTTCGTTTTTCATTTATTAATCAATATGCAGAAGGTTCTGTAATAGTTAAAGAAGGGGATTCTGGTGATACAATGTATATAGTTTTAGAGGGGACATTAGAGGTAAGTAAATCAGGCAAAAAGATTTCTGAATTATCAAAAGGTGCAATGTTTGGTGAGATGAGTCTTTTAACAGGGGAAAAAAGATCTGCAACAGTAACTGCTATAACAGACTGCAGACTACTTGAAATAACAAAACCTGTATTCAAGGTCTTCTTGCACAATACAAGTTTATACAGAAATATAGAAAAATTAATTGAAGAGCGCTCAAAAAAGTTGAAAGAATTTGACAATAACGATAAAAAACTTGATACACAAAGTACACAAAGTTTATTAGATAAATTTAAAAATATTTTTAACATTTGAGGTTATCATGGAAAAACTTATTGAGAAAGCAAATATTCTTATTGAAGCCCTCCCTTATATCAGAAAATTTGCAGGCAAAACTATAGTGATAAAATATGGCGGGCACGCAATGGTTGATGAAAAACTGAAAAGTTGTTTCGCGCAAGATATAACACTTTTAAAGTTTGTAGGGATAAATGTAGTAATAGTCCATGGAGGCGGGCCACAAATAGGTGAAATGTTAAAAAAACTACATATAGATTCAAAATTTGTTTCCGGTATGCGTGTTACAGATAAAGAAACTATGAATATAGTTGAAATGGTTTTGGCTGGTAGCGTTAATAAAGAGATTGTAAAATTAATCAACAAGCATGGTGGAAAAGCCATTGGGCTGTCTGGTAAGGATGGTAACTTAATTAAAGCCAAAAAACTTCTCATCAAGAAAAATGATAAATTTATAAAAACACCAGAAATTATAGATATTGGACATGTGGGATTAGTAGAAGAAGTTAACACAAGCGTTTTAGAAAATATAACCAAAAATTTTATCCCCGTGATAGCACCTGTTGGTGTTGATGAAAATTTTGAGACCTATAATATCAATGCTGATCTTGTTGCTTCTAGTGTAGCAAAATTTTTAAAAGCAGAAAAACTCATACTTTTGACTGACGTCCAAGGAGTTCTTGATAAAAACAAAAAACTTATAAGCACTATCAAAATATCTGAAATAGAAGAGTTAAAAAATAACGGAACACTTACAGGTGGTATGATTCCAAAAATTGATGCATGTAAGGATGCTGTGGAAAATGGGGTATCAAAAGCACATATTATTGATGGTAGAATAACTCACTCAGTTCTTTTAGAGCTATTTACAGATTCTGGAATTGGAACTCAGGTGATAAAATGAGAATCCCAGAATATTTTCTAAAAGAAATAATTGCTCCTGCCTGTAATAACGAGCGAATTGTAGAAGCCTTTAAAAAAGTCCCAAGACATCTTTTCATAGATGATGCTTTAATAAAACTAGCTTATAAAGATGATGCTCTCCCAATAGGTTATGGTCAGACAATTTCAAAGCCATCAACTGTAGCTAAAATGACAGCTATTTTAGATCCACAACCTAATGACAAAGTTTTGGAAATAGGCACAGGTTCTGGATTTCAAGCAGCTATCCTTTCTAAACTCGTTTCAGAAGTTTATACTGTAGAAAGGATCCCAGCATTATACAGAAGGGCAACAACAATCATTAGAAAGCTTTATATACATAATGTAAAGTTTAAAATAGATAACGGTAAAGTTGGCTGGGAAGAATACGCCCCTTATGATAAAATCATTGTCACCGCTGGAGCTGAATTATTACCTGAAGAGTTGCTAAATCAATTAAAAGATGGTGGTAGATTAGTTATCCCAATAAATAATACTTTAAAATTATATATAAAAGAGAGTAACAAACTTATTAAAAAAAATATTTCTGAATGTAAGTTCGTCAAATTTGTTTTTTAAGATACTTTAATTATTGACGAAATAACAAAAAAATATTAACTCTATTATGTGAAAACTGTATCAATAATCGGACAATCAATCTATAACGAAGAAATCTGTCAGATTGCAGAAACAACTGGTGAAATAATGGCTCAAAAAGGTTATGCCGTAACCACTGGTGGTTTAAGTGGGGTAATGGAATATGCTTTAAAAGGGGCTAAAAATTACAACGGTATCACAATAGGGATCATACCATCTTACAATAAAAATGACGCTAATAAATATTGTGATATAATTATCCCTACAGGACTAAATCACGCTAGAAATATTTTAGTTGTGTCATCAGGTGATATTGTTATCTCAATTGGGGGAGAATTTGGAACAGTTTCTGAAATTGCTATTGCACTAAAAATGAATAAACCTTTATACAGCTATAAATCACCTTTTGACCACAAAAATAATTTTTTAGATAAATACCAATTTTTACAGACTATAAGAGCGTTATAATGGACTTTGAATTAGATAAAGAACTTGAAAACATAGAGGAAATTACAAATGACGTACCTACAGATGATTTAGAATCCATAACAATCTATTTAAACGAAATAATAAAATATCCAACCCTTTCAAAAGAGGAAGAGATAGAGCTTTCTAAAAGGATTGAACAAGGGGATGAGGAAGCAAAAAACTTAATGATTAATTGTAACCTTAAACTTGTCGTTTCAATAGCCAAAAAATACAACAATAGAGGTTTACAATTAATAGATTTAATTAATGAAGGGAATATAGGTTTGATAAAAGCTGTAGAAAAATTTGATTATAGAAAAGGGTTTAAATTTAGCACATATGCTACCTGGTGGATAAGACAAGCAATAGAACGTGCTCTTGTTAATCAAACGAAAATGGTCAGAATACCTGTTCATATGAACGAAAATATTAACAAAGTAAAAAAAGCTACAGAAAAATTGAGGAGAAAGTTAAAAAGAGAGCCCACCCTGTTTGAACTTTCAACAGAGTGTAATATGTCTCTTTTAACAATACAAAAAACTATAGACGCAATGCAGCAAAATATTTCAATAGATGGCACAATAAATGAAGATGACAATAGCACATTACACGACATACTCCCTGACCCTGAAAGTAAAGCCGACCCATTTAAAAAGATTGTTCAAGAAAAAAACAGAGAATTAATAATGAACTGGATCGAATGCTTAAATGAAAACGAAAAAGAACTTATCATAAAAAGATTTGGGCTTGATGGTAAAGAACCTGAAACATTGGATAAGATTGGGAAAAGATTAGGTGTTACAAGAGAAAGGGTGAGACAGATTGAAAAACGGATATTAACAAAACTTAGAAATCATTTAAAAACTAAAAACATAAAGCTGGAGGAACTCTTATGATTAAAACGCCTAAAAATGAATTGATTAGAAGACTAGATTTTTTTAAAAATGCTATGAACAGATTTGAGCCAGAATGGGAGATTGCTGTTTTATTTGATAAAATAAATATTTTCTATTTTACAGGGACTATGCAAAATGGTACCCTTTTTATACAACGAGATGGAGATTCGTATTTTTTTATTAGAAGAAACTTTGATAGAGCTGTTGCAGAATCAGAGTTTGAAAATTTAATACCCATAAAAAGTTTTAGAGACATACATCAATATATTAAAAAGATACCCGAAACAGTTTATATTAGCAAAGATTCCACACCTATTTCCGTTTTTGAAAGATTTAATAAGTATTTCAATTTTAAAACAGTTAAATCATCTGACTTAGCAATAAACTATACAAGATCTATCAAAAGCGATTATGAAATGCAATTTATCTTGGAAGCGGGAAAAATACATCAGATTACAAAAGAAGAAATAGTTCCCAAGCTTTTAGTAGAAGGTATGACCGAATTTGATTTTGCTAGGCTCCTTTTAAACGAAATGTTAAAGCTTGGGCACCAAGGTATAACCAGAATAAAATCATTTAACGGTGAACTTTATCTTGGAAATATATGTTTTGGTGAAAATTCAAACTATTTCAACTCATTTGATGGCCCTGGCGGTTTAAAAGGGGTATGTCCAGCTGTGCCTCTGTTTGGAAACAGAGAAACTATATTAACAAAGGACATGCTTGTTCATGTAGATACTGCCTGTGGTTATATGGGATATTATACAGATAAAACATCTATATATTTCACAGGCAAAACACCTAGTCATGTATTGGATCAACACAAAAAATGCGTTGAAATTCAAAATATGGTTGCTGAAATGTTAAAACCTGGAAATACCCCCGCAGAAATTTATGAAAAAGTGATGTCTAAATTAGATGACGACTTTTTATATGGATTTATGGGTTATAAATCTAATCAGGTCAAATTTTTAGGACACGGTATAGGTCTTCATGTTGATGAATTTCCAGCAATAGCAAAAGGTTTTGAACTACCTTTGGAAGAAAATATGGTTTTAGCTGTAGAACCAAAGAAAAGTATAGATGGAGTTGGAATGGTGGGTCCAGAAAATACATACATAGTTACAAAAAACGGTGGGAAATGTATTACAGGAACAATTCATAATATAATAGAAGTTTTTATTTAGTGTAAATCTCGTGAAATTAGCTCTAAATACAGAATTTAAAAAAGCTATAGACCTTGCTACAAACTCATCAAAGAACCTTTTTATAACAGGAAAAGCTGGCACTGGGAAATCAACCTTTTTAAAATATCTTATAAATGAACTACTCTTCGATGCCGTAGTTCTTGCACCCACTGGAGTTGCAGCAATAAATATAGGTGGAGAAACTATACACTCTTTTTTCAATTTTCCTATAAATATTACTCCTGATAAAATCCCCGATTTATTTATATATGATTATGAGATATATAAATATGTGAATACAATCATTATTGACGAAATCTCTATGGTAAGAGCTGACTTATTAGATTGCATAGACCTGTTTTTAAAAAGGGTCAAAAATCCTAAGCTCCCATTTGGTGGCACAAAGATGATATTTATTGGGGACTTATATCAACTCCCTCCAGTTTTAACTAACCATCAAAAAAAAGCTTTTAATATGGAATATGAGTCACCTTATTTCTTCAGTGCAAAAGTTTTTAAAGAAATGGATATGGAGTTTATTGAATTTGAAACGATTTACAGACAATCTGATAAACTTTTCATCGATATATTAAATAGAATCCGCAATAATACAGTCACCGACGAAGATATCAAAATTATAAATTCAAGAGTACAGGATAAAATAGATAATGACGATGGATATATTTACATAACTACGGTCAACAAAAAAGCTGAAGAAATAAATAATCAAAAGCTTGATAAACTCAAAGGGAAATTATACAAACTAAATGGAACACTAAAAGGTAATTTTGATGAAAATAGCCTCCCTACCCCAAAAAATCTACACTTAAAAATAGGAGCTCAGGTTATGCTTTTAAATAATGCTCCTGATAGGATGTGGGTAAATGGAACAATTGGCACAATAACTAATATCTTCCCTGATGAGATGATAATAGAACTTGCACTTGAAAATGGTAATATTGTTGAAATAACACCTTTTAAATGGGATATGATAAAATTTACATACGACAAAAAAGAAAAAAAGATGTTAAGTGAAACTATAGGCTCTTACACACAATTTCCTCTAAAACTTGCTTATGCAATAACGGTACATAAAAGCCAAGGGAAAACTTTTCACAAAGTTATCATTGACACCAGCAGACATTTTTTTGCACCAGGCCAGTTTTATGTTGCATTGAGCAGGTGTACCTCACTAGATGGTATCATCCTTACAAAAAAAATAACTAAAAATAGTATCATATTAGATAAAAAAGTTGTTAACTTTCTAACAAATTTTCAATATCAACTTTCTGAAAAGAAGACCCCTTTAGAAGAAAAAATAAGTATCTTAAAAAGAGCTATAGAAAGAAATTCCCCTTTAGAAATTGTTTATCTAAAAACAAAAGATGAAAAATCAAAAAGGGTAATAATACCAAAAGAGGTGGGGGAAATGGTATATTCAGGTAAATCTTTTATGGGACTTAAAGGGTTTTGTACAATGAGAAATGATGAGCGAGTTTTTCGAATAGATAGAATTTTAGAAATAAAAGAAATAAATGATTGACAATTTTTTTTTAGTAGGTTAATTAGTTTTTTCTGCAAAATTAAATAAGTGGCAGGTGATAGGAGTTTTATGTTTGCTACACTGCATGATAAGTTGAATGCCGTCTTTAAAAAGATAAAAGGACAGGCAAAAATAACTGAAGATAATATAAAAGATGCTGTAAAACAAGTAAGGTTAGCCCTTCTTGAAGCCGATGTTAACTATAAAGTAGTCAAAAAATTTATATCCGCTGTCCAAGAAAAAGCCCTTGGCGAAGAAGTACTTAAAAGTTTAACCCCTGACCAAGTTTTCATAAAAATAGTTCACGACGAATTAGTAAATGTTTTAGGTGGTGACGACCAATCCACCAAAATAAAGCTCAACCCTATCCCTCCCACAAAAATCATGCTTGTTGGTCTTCAAGGTTCTGGTAAAACCACCACTGCAGGTAAATTGGCTAAATATTTCCAAAAAAATGGCAAAGATGTCTTATTGGTTGCTGATGATATTTATAGACCTGCAGCAATTGACCAGTTAGAGATTTTAGGTAAACAACTAAAAGTTGATGTTTTTTCTAAAAGGGATGAGCAAGACGCTGTAAAGATAGCAAAAGAAGCAGTACAACATGCTAAGTCTGCTGCCAAAGATGTAGTGATTATAGACACCGCTGGCCGCCTTCACATAGATGAAACATTGATGGAAGAACTCAAAAATATCAAAGAAGCTATAAATCCTGATGAAATTCTGTTTGTAGCTGATGCCATGACTGGCCAGGACGCTGTTAATGTAGCAAAAACATTTAATGAAATGTTAGATATAACTGGTGTCATTCTCACAAAGTTAGATGGTGATGCAAGGGGTGGTGCTGCATTATCTATCAGAGAAGTTACTGGTAAACCATTAAAATTTGTTGGTACTGGTGAAAAATTAGATGCTTTTGAGCCTTTTTATCCTGACAGGATGGCATCCAGAATTTTGGGGATGGGTGATATCGTAACACTTGTGGAAATGGCTCAGGACGCAATAGAAGAGGATGAAGCAGAAAAATTAGCCACAAAAATACAGAAAAAAGGACTTGACTTTAACGATATGCTTCAACAAATGAAAATGATAAAAAAAATGGGTTCATTTGAAAGTATCTTAAAACTACTACCAGGATTTTCTGGCCTTGGAAATATTGATGTGGATGAAAGTAATTTTAAAAGAATTGAAGCTATTATAAACTCAATGACACCACTAGAACGAACTAATTATAAAATTTTAAATGCAAGTAGAAAAAGACGTATAGCAAAAGGTAGTGGCACATCAGTTTCTGAAGTAAACAAATTAATACAACAACTTCAACAAATGAATAAAATGATGAAAAAATTCAAAAAACAGTTTTCAGGCAAAGATAAAATAGACAAAAATATGTTAAAAAATCTTTTTAGATAAAAGGAGGTGCTTTAGTGGCAACAAAAATAAGATTAATGAGAATGGGAAGAAAAAAGAGACCTTTTTACAGGGTAGTTGTAGCTGACAGCAGAGCAAAAAGGGATGGTAAATATGTTGAATCTTTAGGATATTACAATCCATTGACAGATCCAGCAGAAATAAAAATTGATGCCGAAAAAGCTTTAGAATGGCTCAAAAAAGGTGCTATCCCAACAGATACTGCAAGAAGCTTACTTTCAAAAGTGGGCGTTATGGCAAAGTTCCATGAATACAAATTCCCAAAGAAAAGCTAATAGCGGAGGTGTAATGTGAAAGAATTAGTAGAATTCATCGTTAAGTCATTTGTGGATCATCCTGACAAGGTAGTTGTGGAAGAAGTTGAAGGGGAAAAAACAACTGTAATCGAATTGAAAGTAGACCCTGCTGATCTTGGTAAAGTAATCGGTAGACAGGGGAGAACAGCAAGAGCAATCAGAACAATCTTAGGCGCTGCTGGTATCAAAAGAGGCAAAAGAGTAGTTTTAGAAATACTTGAATAATAAAAAGCCCTCAATTGAGGGCTTTATTTTTCTATAAAATGGATTACATAAAAATCGGTATAATAAAGAATTCTCACGGTTTAGATGGTGAAGTAAAAGTTTTGCCAGTGACGGAGTATCCAGAGTTATTTGAGACATTAGAAGTTTTGATGCTGGCAAAAGAGACAGAAATTGTTAAAGCTTTAAGAGTTAGCTCTGTGAGACAACACAATGAGTTTTATCTCATCAAATTTGAAAATATTGACGATATAGAAACAGCTAAAAAGTTATCCGGATATAATATAATGTATCCAGCAAATCTTTTGCCTGAGCTTGATGAAAATGAATACTATTGGTTTGAGATAAAAGGGTTTAAGGTTTTTGATATGGAAAACAACTTTGTTGGAGAGCTGGAAGATTATGAAGAGACTGGTAGCGTGGAAGCTTTTAGAATAAAAAGTGAAAACGAATATTTTTTAATCTCCAACAACCCATATCACGTTTTAAAAATAGACAAAATAAACAAAAGAATTGTAATTAATAGGGACGGTTTAATTAGTGAAGACATTTAATGTTTTAACAATTTTCCCAGATATGTTTAAATCTCCTTTTGAATTAGGCGTTCTTTCAAAGGGGATTGAAAAGGGGCTGTTTAAAATAAACCCAATAAATTTGCGCGATTTTGCAGAAGATAAACACAAAATGACCGACGACTATCAATATGGTGGCGGTGCTGGCCTTGTAATGAAACCAGAACCTATTGTTAGAGCTGCAAGAAAATTAAAATCAACAGAAAACTCGCATATTATTTTGCTGGATCCAAGGGGTAAAACATTTAATCAACAAAAAGCAGAAGAACTTTTACAATATGAAAGTTTAACATTCATCTGTGGGAGATATGAAGGGGTTGACGAAAGAGTCCGAAACCTTGTTGTAGATGAAGAGATTTCGTTAGGTGATTTTATTATAACTGGTGGCGAGCTTGCTGCAATGGTTATAATAGATGCAGTTGCAAGATTGATTTCAGGTGTATTGGGAGATGAAACATCAACTCAAGAAGAATCTTTTTTAAAAGGTTTATTAGAATACCCTCACTATACGAGACCTCATGAGTTTGAAGGTTTAAAGGTACCAAAAATTTTAATTTCTGGACATCATCAAAAAATAAATGAGTGGAGATTGGAAAAATCTATAAAAACTACTTTACAAAACAGAGTTGATTTGATAAAAAAGTCTGCTCTGGATAGTGATGTTTTGTCCAGAATAAAAAAAAGGCGTAGGTTATACGTGGGTTTGATGCATTACCCAATGTATGACAAAGAAAAAAATATCGTTGCAACAGCAATAACTAATATGGATTTACATGATATTTCCAGAAGTTGCAAAACTTTTGGAGTGAGAAATTATTATGTGATAAATCCCTTGCCTGCTCAAAGGGAGATTGCTAATAGGGTATTGAAGCACTGGAGAGAAGGTTACGGTGCTACTTACAATGAAAATAGAAAAGAGGCTTTCGGAGTTACAAAAGTAAAGGAAAGCCTGATTGAAGTTATAGATGAAATAGAAAAAGCAGAAGGGGAAAAACCCTTGTTGGTTGGTACCACTGCAAGAAAAAGAGATGATGCAGTAAGCTTTGATGAGCTGAAAAAATTGACTTTTGAAAAGCCAGTTTTACTGCTATTTGGTACCGGTTGGGGTTTTTCAGACGATATGCTTGAGGTTTGCGATTATATATTGGAAAGAATCAAAGGGTATGATGAATTTAATCACCTTTCAGTAAGAAGTGCGGTTGCTATAATATTAGATAGGTTAAATATAAATTAGGAGGATATATCATGAAAAACAAATTCATAGAAGCTGTAGAGCAGGAATTTATGACAAGACAGCTTCCAGAATTTAGACCTGGAGATACTGTGAGAGTACATTTTAGAATTGTAGAGGGTAACAGAGAAAGAGTTCAGCCTTTTGAAGGTGTTGTTATTAGAATGCACAGAAATGGTGCATCTTCAACTTTCACAGTAAGAAAAGTTACAAATAATGTTGGTGTAGAAAGAACATTCCCTTACTATTCACCAAGAATTGAAAAATTAGAAGTTGTGAGAAAAGGTAGAGTAAGAAGAGCTAAGCTTTACTACTTAAGAGCACTTAGAGGAAAAGCTGCAAGAATTAAAGAAAGAAGATAAAGAGGTGGTTAGATGAAAACAACATGGGCAAAACCAGATATTGAAAAGAAATGGTATTTAGTAGATGCTGAAGGGAAAACGCTTGGTAGATTAGCATCTAAGATAGCAAAAATCTTAATGGGGAAAAATAAACCTATCTATACACCTTTTATTGATACTGGTGATTTTGTAGTTGTAATTAATGCTGATAAAATTCATGTAACTGGAGATAAGCTTAAATCAAAAATCTATTACAGGCATTCTGGTTATTTAGGTGGATTAAAACAACGTACATTAGAAGAGATGCTTGATAAAAAACCGGAAGAAGTTTTAAGGTTAGCTGTAAAAAGGATGTTGCCTAAAAACAGATTAGGTAGAAAAATGCTCAAAAAATTAAAAATTTATGCTTCAAATGAGCACCCTCATGCAGCTCAACAACCAGAAAAGATAGAGCTTTAGGAGGAAAATAAATGGCTGAGTATTTTTACGGAACAGGAAGAAGAAAAACATCGGTAGCAAGAGTATTTTTAAAACCAGGTAACGGCAATATCACAGTAAATGGTAAACCATTGGATGAATATTTTGAGCGTCCAACATTAAAAATGATTCTGATGCAACCATTAGAAACCGTAAATGCAACTAATAAATTTGACCTTTACATTACTGTAAAAGGTGGTGGTAAATCAGGGCAAGCTGGTGCAATCAGACATGGTATAGCTAGAGCGCTTGTTGCATACAATGAAGATTTTAGATCTCCATTGAAGAAAAAAGGTTTTCTTACAAGAGATCCACGTATGGTGGAAAGAAAGAAATACGGAAAACCAAAAGCAAGAAAAAGCCCTCAATTCTCAAAACGTTAATATTAATAATAAATCAAGGGTGTTGTATTACAACACCCTTTTATTTAATAGATTTTTTATATACTTTTATCGTATCGTTGAAACCAGGAAAAGAGTATTTAAGTTTTTCCTCATAAAGTTTTTGATTTTTATAGTTTTCAAAAAATAACTTGTTACTCGTAACTTTGTAATCAACATCGCTGATTACGATAAGATAACTATTTTTTCTCATTGCCTCAAAACAACTAACTAAAAATTCATCTTCTGGTGGTGGCCAATTGATCAAAACAGTTGATGGTTTTTCATTTCTAATAACTTCAACTGCGTCCTCTCTTTCCACTTTTATCGGCAATTCTTTTTCAAAAAGCTTATCCCAAGAATAGTTATCAATAGCTTTTGATATCCCAACCCCATATCTACTCAAATAAAATGAAAGCCAACCACTTCCAGCTGCAACTTCATAAATAGATTCATTTGAATATTTTTTTAAAATGTGAGCCAATTGTAAAATATTTTCTACACATAAGGGGAAATAAGAATATCTCACATATTCTTGCCTAAACAATGTTGCAACCTGAGGTGGACAATTTTTAATCTCATTAAACAGTTTTTTAAATATATCGCAACTTACAAGTTCTTTTCTTACAAACAAAGTCACAAAAACATTTTTAATTAACTCGATTAAATCTAATTTATTGTTATTTATAAAATAATATAAAGGATTAACTATTTCTTTTTGAATATTTTCTAATTTTTTTTGAAAATCTTCCATAACTATGTTATAATTTACGTTGAGGTAATTTTCAATAAACAAAAGGGAGGTCCCCTATGCAAAAACTAATCAGAGTAGAACCAGAAAAGTGTATCGGCTGTAAGTCATGCGAGCTTGCATGCTCCTTCAAACACACAGGTGAATTTGCTCCATCAAAATCAAGAATTGTAAATGAGGTATTTTTGGAAGAAGCTGTCTTTATAACTGCAACATGTATGCAATGCGATGAACCATGGTGTCTAAAAGCATGTCCAAAAGGAGCTATTGAGAAAAATCCAGATACAGGTGTTGTATATGTTTTGGATGAAAAATGTGTTGGATGTAGAACATGTGTCAGTGCATGCCCATTTGGTATGATTAAATATGCTCCATGGAAGATGAAAGCCGATAAATGTAATTTATGTGGTGAAGATTATCCAGAGTGTGTAGCCTTCTGTCCAACTGGATGTCTTACTTATAGTGAAGAGGATACTGCAACACGTAATAAAATCAAAAAATTTATCAATGTGTTAAAAGAAGGGACCATGGAGGTGTAATATGTACGGTTGGATTGGAAAAATATTAAGAGTTAATTTGACTGATAGAACCTACAAAATAGAAGATTTAAACTTTGACTGGGCAAAAAAATTTATAGGCGGTAGAGGTCTTGCTGGTAGTGTATAAGAATTTTGTGTAAGGATTGCAAAAGAGGTATACCTCCTGTAATCTACTTAACCCCATAAAAAAGAAAAAGGAGGAGGTATACCCCATGAATAATTATAATTTAGCTGAATTATTTGAAAAAAGAAAGGATATTAGAGAAATTTTTATGGAATTTATGTCAAAACAGTTTGTTAATTTTTTAGAAAAGCTTGGAGAAATAGAAAGAGAGGTCCACTGTTCATTAAATGCTGATAGTAAGAATGGATATTATACACGCAATTTTAATACAATTTTTGGTAAAGTAGAAGGGGTAAAAATACCAAGGACACGAAAGATAAAATTTCAGCCATCATTTTTAGAGCCATATAAACGTACAACGTTTGAATTAGATGATATAGTGATATCAATGTATCAGGGAGGTTGTTCAACCAGGGATATAGTGCGAACATTAGAGAATTTACTTGGTCAGAAGTATTCTCCAAAGTGGGTGAGCAAGATAACTGATGATATTTTGGAAGAGTTGGAAAAATATCACAACAGAAGATTTGAACAATGGTATCCGATTTTGTTTATAGATGGCACATATTTAAAATTGAAAAGGGGTACGGTATCAAGTGAGGTTATATACACAGTTATGGGAATTGATGAGGATGGTCATAAAGAGATTCTTGCATTTTACACATTTGGTGGTAGTGGAGAAAGTGCATTAAACTGGAAGGAATTGCTATATGAGCTTAGGGAGAGAGGGTTACAGGAGCCAATATTAGTTGTAGCAGATGGTTTAAAAGGTATCAAAGAAGCAGTACTTGAGGTTTATCCTAAAGCAGATTTTCAGACTTGCGTAGTTCACAAAGTGCGGAGCTCATTATCCAAGGTACGCAAGCGGGATGAGAGTGCTGTAACTGAAGATATGAAAAACATATACATGCAAGAGAATGAAGAGGAATTTTTAAGGAATTTTGAGATATTTCGCAGGAACTGGTCATATAAATATCCAGAGATGGTTGCATCATGGGAAAGGGATTTGCCAGAGTTGATGACTTATTTGAAATATCCAGCTCTAATGAGACCATATATTTACACTACAAATCCTTTGGAGAGGTTTCATAAGGAGGTTAAAAGACGATCTAAGGTAATTGAAGTATTTAATGATAAGAAAGCGTTAGAAAAGGTAGTATTTTTAGTGATATTGGAGATGAATGGTAGTTATAGAACCCGTAAGATGAAACATTGGAACTATTTTTTAATAGTATTGAAGAATAAGAGAGTTGAGAAATATGGTAGATTACAGGAGGATAAAAATCTTACACAAAATTAGTTGCACTATGGTCTTGCTTCTAAATATTTATCAGAAGAAATTGATCCAAAAGTTGATCCATTGTCACCAGAGAATAAACTTATTATGGCAACAGGCCCCCTAACAGGGACACTTGGTGCTGCAAACGGAAGATACATGGTGGTAACAAAGGCACCTCTAACAGGGACAATCGCTTCTTCAAATTCTGGTGGCTATTTCCCTTCTGAAATGAAATATGCTGGATATGATATGATTATTTTCGAAGGTAAAGCTGATAAACCTGTTTACGTAGCAATCTATAATGATAAAGTAGAAATAAGAGATGCTTCTCATATTTGGGGTAAAACTACCGATCAAACAGAAGATATAATCAGAAATGAATTCCATCAAGATGCTAAAATCGCATCAATTGGACCTGCTGGAGAAAAACTTGTAAAATTCGCGTGTGTCATCAATGATAAACACAGAGCTGCAGGAAGAACCGGTGTTGGTGCTGTAATGGGTAGCAAAAACTTAAAAGCTGTTGCTATTAGAGGAACCGGTGGTGTAAAGATAGCTAAAAAAGCTGAATATAGAACCGCTGCTTTCAACGCATATAGATTATTAAAAGAATCTCCTGTAACCTCTAAAGGTTTGCCAAAATATGGTACAGCTGTTTTAGTAAATGTAATCAACGAAAATGGGCTTTTACCTACCAAAAATTTCCAGTTTGATACTTTTGAAGGAGCACCAGAAATTTCAGGGGAAAAACTTGCTCAAACATATTTGAAAAGAAATAAGGCATGTATGGGATGTATTATAGCATGCGGTAGAGTAACCCAGCTTGCTGGAGATGTTGTAAAAGAAGGGCCAGAATATGAAACTATTTGGGCTTTAGGTGCAGATTGCGGTGTAAGCGATTTGGAAGCAGTCACTAAAGCTAATTACATATGTAATGAATATGGAATGGACCCAATAAGTGCCGGAGCTACTCTTGCATGTGCAATGGAAATGTATGAAAAAGGGTTAATACCAGATTCTGATACCGATATGCCTCTAAGATTTGGTGATCCAAACGTTTTGGTCACAATGATGGAAAAGATGGCTAAAAGAGAAGGTTTTGGTGATAAATTGGCAGAAGGTTCTTATAGACTTGCCGAAATGTATGGTAATGCAAATTACTCCATGAGTGTTAAAAAATTGGAGTTCCCAGCTTATGATGGTAGAGTTGCCCAAGGGATGGCTATAAATTATGCCACAAGCAACAGAGGTGCATGCCATGTTAGAGGTTATCTGATATCACCTGAGATCATGGGTATTCCAGAAAAACTTGACCCTACTTCTACTGAAGGTAAAGCAGAATGGTGTAAAGCATTCCAAGATGTTACAGCTTTGGTTGACTCCAGCGGTATTTGTTTATTTACTACATTTGCAATTACATCTGCCCAAATAACAGATTTCTTAAACGCTGCGTGTGGATTCGACTTTAGTGAAGAATATTATGTCCAGTGCGGAGAAAGAGTTTATAATCTTGAAAGACTGTTTAACCTAAATGCTGGAATAGATCCATCTAAGGATACTCTTCCAAAGAGAATTTTAGAAGAACCTGTACCAGATGGACCGCATAAAGGTAGCGTTGCAAGATTATCAGAAATTTTACCAGAATATTATGCCGTAAGGGGCTGGACAAAAGATGGTATCCCATCTGAAGATAAACTAAAAGAATTGCAGCTTGCATAGGGGGGATTACCTCCTATGCCCTTCATTAAATTTTTAGGAGAACTACAAGAAAAATATGGATTAAAAAAATACAACCAAAACACAAACCTAGAAGCATTATTGAATGATATTTTAGATCCAGATGAAGTTAACAATAAATATTTAAATGTCCTTGTAAATGGTAAAAATATTGGCAAAGAAAAAAATCTCACATTAAAAGAGGATGATATTGTAACTATTTATATCATTGGTGGGACAGGATACCCCGGAGGCTAATATGAAACATTATGATATTGTTGCTTTAGGAAACAGTGCAGCATCACTTAGTTTTGTAACTACTTTGAGAAAATTTAATAATGATAAATCCATTTTAATGGTGGATAGAGAAAATTTGCCTGCTTATTCGAGAGTTTTAACCCCTTATTATGTTGCTAATAAAACAGATAGGGATGGAATATTTATAGTTAACAGTGAATTTTATAAATCGAAAGGGATTGATACTATATTTGGTAAAACTGTAGTTTCGGTTGATTTTGATAAAAGATATGTGCATTTGGATGATGGTGAAATCATCAACTATAAATATCTTTTCATAGGGCTTGGTGCTGAAGCAACCAAAATTGGTTTAGAATCTGACCGAGTTCTAAATTTAAGACACTTAAATGATGCAGATAAATTACATGAACTTTATAAAACTGCAAAAAGCGTTGTCGGATTTGGAGCTGGACTTGTTACCATACCTTTACTTTCCCATTTAAAAGATGATGTAGAAAAATACCTTGTTATTTCCTCTGATAGAGTTTTTTCAAGAGTGGTAGATAAGGATGCAGCATCTATAATTGAAGACACCATGAAAAATAAAGGTGTAAAAATATACAAAAAAGATAATATAAAATCTATTAAGACAAACAAAGAAAATATATCTGTAGAATTAGAAAGCGGAAACTCATTAGTCGCTGATTTTGCAATAATTGGTAAAGGTGTCACACAAAATACCCACATCTTTAAAGATTCTTCATTAAATATTAACTGGGGTATATTGGTTAATGAATATTGTCAAACAAATATCGAAAACGTATATGCTGGAGGAGATATTGCTGAAGATTTAGATTTTATCACAAAGGAATACACAACTCAAGGAAACTGGATAACAGCTGTTGAACACGGTGAAATTGCTGCAAAACACATACTTGGTATTAAAGAAAAATATGATGGAAGTATAAAAAATAACACAACTGAAGTTTTCGGTGTCGAAGTAGCAGTTGTCGGATATTTCAAAGATGATGTAAAAACAGTTACTTTTTATGATCAATCAAGAAGGTATTTCAGAAAACTCTTTTTGGATGAAAATGGGGTTATCATCGGCTGTACTATGGTTGGAGAATCAAATGATGCTGGCATTTACTATGGTTTAATAAAGAGAAGAGTTAAGTTTGATTCATTTTACAAACCTAATAAATTTTATACATTTCCAAAAATACTTTATGCCACTAATTTCATTTCTTAATAAAAAAAAGCGGGCATGAAGCCCGCTTTTTTACATCATATCCATTCCGCCGCCCATTCCTCCAGGCATTGGATTATCTTTCTTTTCTTCTGGGATTTCTGTAATTAATGCTTCAGTTGTTAACATTAAGCTTGCAACAGAAGCAGCATTCTGAAGTGCACTTCTTGTAACTTTAGTTGGATCAATTACACCAGCTTTGATCATATCTGTGTATTCTTCTTTAGCAGCGTTAAATCCGTAGGTAATTTCTTTGTTCTCTTTAACAGCATTTACTACAACACTACCTTCATAACCAGCGTTTTCAGCAATCTGTCTCAATGGATACTCAAGAGCTTTTCTTATTATTTCAACACCGATTTGTTGATCACCTTCTAATTTAAGGTCATCTAAAGCAGCAAGAGCTCTAATAAGTGCTACACCACCACCAGGAACAATTCCTTCTTCTACAGCAGCTTTTGTAGCATTAAGAGCGTCCTCTACCCTTGCTTTTTTCTCTTTCATTTCTGTTTCAGTTGCAGCACCTACTTTAATTACTGCAACACCACCAACAAGTTTTGCAAGTCTTTCTTGAAGTTTTTCTCTATCATAATCGCTTGTAGTTTCTTCGATCTGCTTTTTGATTTGATTTACTCTTGCTTGAATATCTTCAGTTTTACCAGCACCTTCTACGATTGTTGTATTCTCTTTATCTATAACTACTTTCTTAGCTCTACCAAGGTCAGAAAGTTTTACATTCTCCAATTTCAAACCAAGATCTTCACTGATTACTTGGCCACCTGTAAGGATAGCGATATCTTTAAGCATTTCTTTTCTTCTATCACCAAAACCAGGTGCTTTAACAGCACAGCAGTTTAATGTACCCCTTAATTTGTTAACTACTAATGTAGCAAGAGCTTCCCCTTCTACATCTTCAGCAATTATTAAGAATGGAGCATTCTGTTTTGCAAGTTGCTCTAAAATTGGAAGCAATTCTTTCATATTAGAGATTTTCTTTTCATGAATCAAGATGTATGCATTTTCAAGTACAGCTTCCATATTATCTGGATCAGTTACGAAATATGGAGATAAATATCCTCTATCAAACTGCATACCTTCAACAACTTCTAAAACAGTTTCGGTAGATTTGTTTTCTTCGATAGTAATTACACCATCTTTACCAACTTTTTCCATTGCATCAGCAATAATGTTACCGATTTCTGGATCATTGTTAGCAGAAATTGTACCTACTTGTGCAATCTCTTTTTTATCCTGAATTGGTTTTGAGATTTCTTGTAATTTATTTACAACAGCTTCTACAGCCTTATCAATACCTCTTTTAATTTCCATTGGGTTAGCACCAGCAACGACATTCTTCATCCCTTCTCTGTAAATTGCTTGAGCTAAAACTGTTGCAGTAGTTGTACCATCACCAGCTACATCACTTGTTTTACTTGCTACCTCTTTTACCATTTGAGCGCCAAGATTTTCCAATGGATCTTTTAGTTCAATCTCTTTTGCAACAGTAACACCATCTTTAGTTACTAATGGTGAACCAAATTTCTTTTCTATAACAACATTTCTACCTTTTGGTCCCAATGTTACTTTTACTGCGTTTGCTAATTTATCAACACCTCTTAAAATTGCCTGTCTTGCTTCTTCGCTAAATGTAATAGCCTTTGCCATATTGACACCTCCTTTATCTTTCTTTTAATTATTTCTGAATAATACCAAGAATATCGTCTTCTCTCATAATCAGATATTCTTCACCATCGATTTTAACTTCAGTACCAGCATATTTGCTAAACAATATTCTGTCACCAGGTTTTACTGTTAATTCAATTTTAGTACCATTTTCTAATACTTTACCTGGACCAACAGCAATTACTTCACCTTCTTGAGATTTTTCTCTTGCAGTGTCAGGTATAATAATTCCAGACTCTGTTTTCTCCTCAACTTCAATCCTTTTTACAAGAACTCTGTCCTGAAGAGGTTTAATGTTAGCCATGTTACCCTCCTTATATATTTTATTATTAGCAACCATCGTTGTCGAGTGCTAACAGCGATATTATATATATATTCTCTTTTCAAAAAATCAAGAGTTTTTTTAATATTAAATATTTTACAAATTCACTAAACTTTTTATAGTTTGATTAAACTTTTTCTTGCTTTTTTCATCTTTTTTAGTAATGTATGTTTTATAAATTAATAAAAAGAGGTAAAGATATGGGCAAAACATTATTAGAAAAAGTATGGGAAATTCATAAAGTTGGCTCAATTTCTGGAGGAAGAGATCAAATTTTCATAGGACTTCATCTAATACATGAAGTAACTAGCCCTCAGGCATTTGCAATGCTTAGAGAAATGGGGCTCAAAGTACTTTTCCCAGAAAGAACTTTTGCTACATGCGACCATATTATTCCAACAGATGATATATCGAGACCATTTGCTGATCCTTTAGCAGAAGAGATGATGCAAGCTATAGAAAAAAATATAAAAGAATTTGGTATCACCTTTTTCTCACCTGAATCAGGGAAACAGGGGATTGTGCATATTGTGGGGCCAGAGTTAGGTCTCACACAACCAGGGATGACAATTGCATGTGGTGATTCACACACAGCCACTCATGGTGCCTTTGGCTCAATAGCTTTTGGTATTGGGACATCACAGGTAAGAGATGTCCTTGCAACTCAAACACTTGCTTTAACACCACTGAAAGTCAGAAAAATAGATATAAAAAACAAATTAAAACCTGGTGTCTATGCAAAAGATATTATCCTTTATCTTATAAATAGACTTGGTGTCAAAGGTGGTATCGGTTATGCTTATGAATTCGCTGGAGAAGCCATTGAATCACTGTCACTGGAAGGAAGAATGACAGTCTGTAACATGGCAATTGAAGGAGGGGCAAGAGTTGGATATATAAATCCTGACCAAACAACCTATGATTATATAAAAGGGCGAGAATACGCTCCAAAAGGAAAGGAGTGGGATAAACGTTTGCAATACTGGGAAAGTATAAAATCTGATCCTGATGCAAACTATGATGATGTTGCAAACTTTGATGCACATGATATAGAACCGATGGTAACTTGGGGGATCACTCCTGAGCAATGTATCCCTGTAACAGAGAAAATACCTGAACCTAAAAATGATATAGATAAAGAAGCATTAGAATATATGAAATTTAAACCGGGTCAAAAAATAGAAGGGACAAAAATAGATGTTGCTTTCATAGGTAGTTGCACAAATGGAAGAATAGAAGATTTAAGAGAAGTTGCAAAATACATAAAAGGGAACAAAGTCGCAAAAGGGGTAAAAGCTTTTATTGCTCCAGGATCTATGGGAGTCAAAAAACAGGCGGAAGCTGAAGGCCTACATGAAATTTTCATGGAAGCAGGTTTTGAATGGAGAAATCCTGGTTGTTCCATGTGTCTTGCAATGAATCCTGATAAACTTGTGGGAGATCAGATTTCAGCCTCCAGTTCAAACAGAAATTTTAAAGGGAGACAAGGCTCTCCAAACGGTAGAACTCTATTAATGAGTCCTGTTATGGTAGCAGCAGCTGCAATAGCTGGTGAAGTAATTGACGCAAGAAAGCTTCTTAACATAAAATAATTAGGAGGGCATAATGCAATCTGGGCATATAAAAAAGGTTGAAGGCAGAATAGTACCAATTTTAGGTGATGATATAGATACAGACAGAATAATTCCTGCAAGATATTTAAAATGTGTTACATTTGACGGTTTAGGGGAATTTGCTTTTTATGATGAAAGATTTGATAAAGAAGGGAACTCTCTTGGGCATCCTTTAGATGATGAAAAGTTCAAAGGTTCAAATATTATTTTAACAGGGAAAAATTTTGGTTGCGGTTCTTCAAGAGAACACGCTCCTCAGGCTCTAAAACGAGCAGGGATAGATGCTATAATTGCTGAAAGTTTTGCTGAGATTTTCTTAGGAAATTCAACCACATTAGGTATAGTGTGCATAACATTACCTAAAGAAAAAATCGAAAAAATATACAAAACCGTTAATAACACACCAGATATAAAAGTTGTTATAGATCTAGAAAATAATACCTTAACAGTTGGAAACAAAACATATAATTTTGATATGAAAGAAACAAACAGGCAGGCTTTTTTAACTGGTACATACGATAGCTTATTAGAACTGTTAAAAAACAAACCTAAAATAATAGAATTAGAAAAGAATCTACCTTATAGATTTGTATAAGTGCAAATTTTCCTTGAAAATTTGCACTTTTCTAATATATAACTCCTCAAACGTTTTTTTAAAGGGGGTATTATGTCTTTTTATATATTAGAAATAGGAACTGAGGAGATACCTGCGTCATTTATTAATCCTGCAGCAAATTTCTTAAAAGAACATTTTAAAAATGAGTTAGAAAAAAACAGAATAAACTATTCATCCATTGAATCTGGTGGAACTCCAAGAAGGTTGTTCCTTTATATAGAAAATATTTCAGATAGACAAGCTGATCTAGAAGAAGAGATAAAAGGCCCCCCTGCAAATATAGCTTTTGATGAAAATGGAAATTTGACAAAAACAGCATTGGGTTTTGCTAAATCAAAAGGGCTTGATGTCAATACATTAAGAAGTGTTAAAACTGATAAAGGTGAATATTTAGTTGGTACAAAAAAGGTAAAAGGTGAAGATACTGTAAATATTCTAAAAAACTTGGTTGTTCAAACAATAAAAAATTTCCCTTTTCCAAAAAGTATGAAATGGGGGGATAAAAACCTTAGATTCGCAAGACCAATCCACTGGTTTCTTTCTATATATAATGGTAAGGTTTTAGAATTTGAAATTGAGGGGATTAAAGCCGGTAATTATACATTTGGTCACAGATTTATGGCTAATAAGCAAATTAAAATCAGCTCTTTTGATGAATACAAAGCAAAACTTAAAGAAAACTTTGTGATAGTAGATTTTAATGAAAGAAAAGAGATTATAAGGTCTTTTCTAAACAATATTGGTAACGTTTTTATAGATGAAGACCTACTTGATACTGTTGCAAATTTAGTTGAATACCCTCACCCAATATTAGGTGAATTCCCTGAACACTTTTTACAACTGCCAAAAGAAGTACTTATAACATCGATGAAAAACCATCAAAAATATTTTTATAGAGAAAAAGATGGCAAAATTTTAAACAGCTTCGTTGGAATCTCTAACACTAAACCTAAAGATGATTCATTAATTAAATCTGGTTATGAGCGTGTTTTAAAAGCAAGATTAAATGATGCTATGTTCTTTTTCGAAAATGATAAAAAAGTTCCACTTGAAGAAAGGATGGAGCAACTGAAAAAGGTTGTCTATCAGGAACAACTTGGCACATCTTATGAAAAGATGGAGAGATTTCGTGAAATAGCTCTCTTCCTTGCAAAAAAGTTAGCTCCAAACAAAGCAACTACTACTGATAGGGCAGCCTTTTTATGTAAAGCTGACCTTATGACAGAAATGGTATATGAATTCCCTGAGCTTCAGGGTGTGATGGGTAGAGAATACGCACTTATCCAAGGTGAAGAACAACTTGTCGCTGATGCTATATTTGAGCATTATCTTCCAAGATTTTCTGGTGATGAGCTACCAAAAACTGATGAAGGAGCATTTATATCTATCGCTGATAAAATTGACACTATAACTGGTTGTTTTATTATCGGTTTAATCCCTACAGGGAACAATGACCCTTATGCTCTAAGGAGAAACGCAATAGGTATAATAAATATCATATTAAATAAAAACTATCGCTTATCATTAACTGAACTGCTAGAAAAAGCTATAGATAACTACAAAGATAAACTCTCATACCAAAAAGAAGAAATACTTGAAAAAACAAAAGAGTTTATTTTAACCAGGGCAAAGCAAATTGCCACATCCCAGTACAACATCAGAGCAGATGTATTTGAAGCTGTAGTGGCAGTATTTGATGATATCGTTCAAATATTTAATGCTGCAAAAGCGTTAAATGAAGTTTATGAAAAACCTGAGTTTGTAACACTTTCAACAAGCTACAAAAGAATATCAAACATATTAAATAAAAATAATTGGAACAACACAGAATATAAAGAGGATTTACTGGTTGAATCAGAAGAAAAAGAGCTAAACAAACTCATCAAAGAAAATGAAGAAAAACTAAATCAGCTTTTATCTGAAGAAAAATATAATGACGCTATAAATGTTTTACTAAGCTTTAGCAAACCTGTAGATAACTTCTTTGATAATGTACTTGTTATGGATAAAAATGAAGAAATTAGAAATAACAGACTTAGCCTATTAGCTAAACTAAAAACGCTTTTTGAAAAAATAGGTGAATTGAGCTTAATAAATTAGGAGGCGTTAGACATAAATTTTGTATAATCTACAGATTGCTTCACTAACGCTCGCAATGACAGATAGGCAGTCATCGCGAGAAAACAAAGCGATCTAATTGAGGTTATTAACCACTGTTGAGAGTGGGTATTATTTAATAAACTTAATGAGAGAAGGGGGTAGCATAAATGAAAAAGTATGTTTACTTTTTTGGAAATGGTAAAGCCGAAGGCTCTGGCTCCATGAAAGAGCTTTTAGGGGGGAAAGGAGCAGGGCTAGCAGAAATGACAAATCTTGGTATTCCAGTCCCTCCTGGTTTCACAATTACAACAGAAGCATGTATTGAATATTACAACAACAATAAGCAATACCCAGAAGGGATGTGGGAGCAGGCTTTAGAAGCTCTCAAAAAACTTGAAGAAACTGTAGGTAAAAAATTTGGCGATCCAAAAAATCCTCTTTTGGTTTCTGTAAGATCAGGGGCAAGAGTTTCAATGCCAGGGATGATGGACACCGTATTAAACCTTGGCTTAAATGATGAAACAGTTAAAGGTCTTGCTGAAGTATCAAACAATGAAAGATTCGCTTATGACTCATACAGAAGATTCATCCAGATGTTCTCAGATGTTGTTTTAGGTATTGAGCACGGTAAATTTGAGAGGATACTTGATAAAGTTAAAGAAGAAAAAGGTGTAAAATTCGATACTGATTTGGATGCAGAAGATTTCAAAAAAGTTGTAGAGCTTTATAAAAAATTAGTTGAGCAAGAGTTAGGTAAGCCATTCCCTCAAGATACAATGGAGCAGTTAAAACTTGCAATTAATGCAGTATTTGACTCATGGAATAATCAAAGAGCAATCACTTACAGAAAAATCAATAAAATTCCTGATGATTGGGGAACAGCAGTAAATATAGTAGCGATGGTATTTGGTAATATGGGCAATGACTCTGGTACTGGTGTTGCTTTTACAAGAAACCCCTCTACAGGTGAAAAAGAATTCTTTGGTGAATTTTTAATAAATGCACAAGGTGAAGATGTTGTTGCAGGTATCAGAACACCAGAACCAATTGCGAAATTAAAAGAAGAAATGCCAGAAGTATTTAAGCAGTTAGAAGAAGTTTATAAAAAGCTTGAAACACATTACAAAGATATGCAGGATATAGAATTTACAGTTGAAAAAGGTAAACTGTATCTACTTCAAACAAGAAGTGGTAAAAGAACTGCAAGAGCAGCTGTAAAAATAGCTTACGATATGTATAAAGAAGGTTTAATTGATAAGAAAACTGCTGTTTTAAGGGTTCAACCAGAGCAAGTTGATCAACTTCTGCACCCAATGATTGACCCAAAAGAAAAATATGAAGTTTTGGCAAAAGGTTTGCCAGCATCCCCAGGAGCTGCAGTAGGTAAAGTAGTCTTTACTGCAGAAGATGCAGAAAGTTGGGCTGAAAGAGGTGAAGATGTTATTTTGGTAAGAACTGAAACATCTCCTGAAGATATTGGTGGTATGAACGCAGCAAAAGGTATATTAACAGCTACAGGTGGTATGACAAGCCACGCAGCAGTTGTAGCAAGAGGTATGGGTAAAACATGTGTCGCTGGTTGTGGTGCAATTAAGATAGATGAAGAGAAAAAACAGTTTGAGGTTGATGGAAAAGTAATAAAAGAAGGTGATTATATCACTATCAATGGTTCTACTGGTGAAGTAATTCTTGGTAAAGTAAAACTTATTATGCCTGAGCTTTCTGGTGAATTTGCTGAAATCCTCAAATGGGCTGATGAATTTAGAAAACTAGGAGTAAGGACAAACGCTGACACACCAAAAGATTCTCAGGTAGCAAGAGACTTTGGTGCAGAAGGGATAGGACTTTGTAGGACAGAACATATGTTCTTTGAAGGCGATAGAATTGATGCAGTAAGAGAAATGATTTTAAGCGATACTGAGGAAGGTAGAAGAAAAGCTTTAGAAAAAATTAAACCTTACCAAAAAGAAGATTTTATTGGTATCTTTAAAGTAATGGATGGACTTCCAGTAACTATACGTTTACTTGATCCACCTTTACATGAATTTTTACCACATACTGATGAAGACATAGAAAAAGTTTCAAAAGCATCAGGTATACCTGCTGATAAATTGAAAGCAAAAGTTGAAGAATTAAAAGAGTTCAACCCAATGCTAGGTCATAGAGGTTGTCGTCTTGGTATCACATATCCAGAAGTTTATGAAATGCAAGTTTATGCAATTATGGAAGCTGCCTGTGAATGTAAAAAAGAAGGGGTTGATGTAAAACCAGAGATAATGATCCCACTTGTTGGGCATTACAAAGAATTAGCTATTTTGAGAGAAATGGTTGATAGAGTTGCAAAAGAAGTTATGGAAAGTTATGGTGTAAATATCGATTATCTTGTAGGAACAATGATCGAATTACCAAGAGCTGCTTTAACTGCTGACGAAGTGGCACAGTATGCAGAATTTTTCTCATTTGGAACAAATGACCTTACTCAAACAACTCTTGGATTATCAAGAGATGACTCTGGTAAGTTCCTACCACTTTATGTGGAAAAAGGTATCTACAAAGAGGACCCATTTGTTTCTCTCGATCAGACAGGTGTTGGCCAGCTTGTAGAAATGGGTGTTAAAAAAGGTAGAAGTACAAGACCTGAACTAAAAACAGGTATTTGTGGCGAGCATGGTGGAGACCCTGACTCAATATTCTTCTGCCACAAGGTTGGGTTAAACTATGTAAGTTGTTCTCCATATAGAGTTCCTGTTGCAAGACTTGCAGCAGCACACGCGGCATTATTGGAAGAAAATTAAAAGAGGGGGCTACCCCCTCTTTTTTATACCATTTTTCTTGGGTCAAAAATCTCTTTTATCTCTTCATCACTTAAAATCTTCTTCTCTTTTACTACATCTTTAACTTTCATTTTTCTATTAAAAGCCTCATAAGCTATCTTTGCAGCTTCATCATAACCAATTTTAAGTGCTAAAGGTGTTACAAGTGCCATCGACCATTCCACAAGCTCATCACACCTATCAACATTTGCTACAATTCCATCAACACACTTTTCTGCCAATGAAATTGAAGCATTGGTAAGCAACTTAATCGACTCTATCAAGGTATCTGCAATCAACGGCATCATCACATTTAAATCCAAAAGACCGCTACTACCTGCAATTGTAATAGTTTGCATATTCCCCATTACCCTTGCAGCCACTTGTATTACTGCTTCAGGGATTACAGGATTTACTTTTCCAGGCATAATGGAGCTTCCTGGCTGAAGCGATGGTAAAGTAATTTCTGCGATACCGCATCTTGGCCCAGAATTGAGTAGCCTCAAATCGTTTGCAATTTTCATTAAAGAGACAGCTAATGTATTTAATGCACCACAAAAATTTACTACTCCATCCTTAGCTGCAATCCCCTCAAACAGATTATCAGCTTGCCTAAAACTTAATTTTGTATTTTTACTTATCTCTTCTATTGCAATTTTTCCAAAATCTTTATGCGTATTGAGACCTGTTCCCAGTGCAGTTCCTCCTAAAGGTAGCTCTAAAAGCTCCATTAACCCTATTTCAACTCTTTTAATCCCCTTTTCTATCTGAGTTCTATAACCGGAAAACTCCTGTCCCAATGTAACAGGGACTGCATCCATCAAATGAGTCCTACCTATCTTTATAATATCTTTAAATTCTATCTCTTTCATTAATAAGCTATCTTTTAGCTTTGTTAATGCAGGCAATAAATTATTTTTTGTTAGAATCGCAGCAGAGATATGAATGGCAGATGGAATTACATCATTACTTGATTGCCCTTTATTAATATGATCATTTGGATGGCACAAATGTTTGTCCCCCTTTTTACCATCTAATATTTCGCATGCTCTATTAGCAATTACTTCATTTACATTCATATTTGTTGAAGTCCCTGAACCTGTCTGATATACATCAACAGGAAATTGATCATCAAGTTTTCCTGCAATAACCTCTTCTGCTGCAAGAACTATAGCATCTGCAATTTTCTCATCTAATAATCCTAACTTCCTGTTTGCTATTGCTGCACCTCTTTTTATTTCACAAACAGCATAAATAAACTCTTTAGGAAGCCCTTTTCCACTGATTTTAAAATTTTCAACTGCTCTTGCAGTCTGAGCCCCATAATAAGCATTTTCAGGAACTTTCATAATCCCCATACTATCTTTTTCTTCTCTGTACTTCATAACTACCCCTTTTCAAAATATATTTTTTATAATATACTTTGAAATATAAGGAGGGTTTAGATGGATGCAAGCAATTATTTAGCCAAAATCAAATTAAATCCCAAATTTATAGACTTTACAAAGGAAGAATTAGAAGAGTTTGTATCATATTGTAAAGTGGAAACATTTGAAAAGGGAGAAATGATTATTAAAGAAGGTTCAAAAGGGGACAAATTTTATATAATCGTGGAAGGTCAGGCTGGTGTCAGTAAATCTATTACTGAAGAAGTTGTTTTTTTCATCACAACTCTCAATGAAGGAGAGTTTTTTGGTGAAATGGCAATACTTACAAACCACCCAAGATCCGCAAATGTTTTTGCAAAAACAGATATCACTCTCCTCAGCTTTGATTCAATAGCATATGACACCTTGAAAAGAGAAAATAAATTGTTATTTTCTAAACTAAATTCTATATTTGCAGTAACATTAGCTGAAAGGTTATACAAAGTAGAAGAAAGAATAAAGTTGATTTTAAAAGCTTCTTTAATAAAAGATATAATCTAAAAGTTGGGAGTGGTTGGGAAGCTGGTGCTCCCCGCGGCCTTCAAAGCCGATTGGCCCGTTATCTTAGCGGGCGGAAGGTTCGATCCCTTCCCACTCCCGCCAACAGTTGTTAAAATATTTAAATGAAATCGTCTGTATGCTTTGGCTCATAGCTTAAAACTTCGATATATTTATCGACATCTTTTTTAGGAATACCCCCCTTTGTCTCAGGTAAAGCTTTTACAAATACTTCTTTTTTATAATTCCACATATCAAGCAATATTTTATCACCCACTTTAATTTTAGTTGAGGCCTTAGCTTTTCTGCCATTTACATAAATAAACCCTTCATCTGCAGCCTCATTGGCAACCGACCTTCTTTTAATCAGCATTGTTACTTTTAAAAACTTATCCAGTCTCATATTACATATACTTTATAAAAATTGTTGCCTTATGCTTTTCAAGCCAGTTTTTAACAACATCAGGATACATCTTTTCTTTTATTTTTTTAACTATTTCATCTTTCATCTTATCATCAATATCATATTTACTCTTAAAATTTTCTATAAACAACAAAGTAATTTCACCATTATCTTCTATTTTTACAATATCACCTTCTTTATACCCCTTAACTTTTTCTCTAATTTTTTCTGGTAAATGATTCAGCTTAATCCAACCAATATAACCTCCAGATTTTGCTGTTTTATCAACAGAATACTTTATAGCAGCATCAGCAAAAGAACCACCTTTCTTTAAAAATTTTTCTATTTCATCTAACCTGTTTTTATCTTTAATCTTTATTATCCTCAGCTCAAACTGGTCATCAAGTTTCAATTCCTTGTTATGCTCATCAATATAATGCTTAATATCCTCTTCTGTAACAACAAGTTTTGGTAAAATCAATGCATTACGGATTCTTGCATTTAAAATCTCATTTTTGAGCTGATACTTATATTTAGCAAGTGTCAAATTGTTTTCTTCCAATACCTTTTCCAGTTGCTCAATAGTAATATTATTTTTAGTTAAAACTTCATTTAAAGCGTTCTCAACTTCTGACTCACTCACTTTAATACCTTCTCTTTCCGCAGCAATTTCCAGCACATATTGATTTACCAAAAAGTCCAAAACCTCTTTATAATATTTTTTAAGTAACTTTTCTCTAGTTGCTTCATCTTTTATTGAATAAATCTTTTTTACCTGTTTTGGATTAAAACTTTCCACATCATACTGGGTGATTATTTTATCACCAACAATAGCAACAACTTTATCAATTATTTTTGACTGAGCTATTGTCACTAACAATATTAAGATTATCAATATTAATGGTAATTTTCGCATTTTTCTTAAGTACCTCCACATAGTCATTTATAAATTTTTCTACTTTTTCTGCAAATATTTCTTGATATAATCTAGGTTTTAAAACCTCATATCCTACTTCTACTTCCTTTTTTTTATCCAATACTTGGAATATATGATAACCATAGTCAGATTTATAAACAGGACTTATCCTTTTTATCCTTAGCCTTTTAATCTTCTGGAAAATAACTGGCATATCGTCCAATACAATATATCCTAAATCTCCTCCTTGGTCTTTCTCTGGCCCCACAGAATATTTCAAAGCAACCTCTTTAAAACTTTTTCCTCGAAGTAAAGCTCTTCTAGCATTTAAAGCATCTTTATAGTTTGCTGTTACAATATGTAAAACATGATACTTTACTATGGATTTTTTAGTTTTATCAATTTTATTATATTTATTTTTTACCTCATCCTCACTAACTGTAATATTTTTTTCTATCAATCTGTTTAGCCATTCTTTTACAATCAAGCTTTCTTTTAAAAGCTTCTTATATTCTTCTAAAGAAATTGGAAAATCAATAACAAAAGAATCTTCCCCAATTTTCTCTA
This sequence comes from Deferribacter desulfuricans SSM1, assembly GCF_000010985.1. Lineage (NCBI taxonomy): Bacteria > Pseudomonadati > Deferribacterota > Deferribacteres > Deferribacterales > Deferribacteraceae > Deferribacter > Deferribacter desulfuricans. The sequence goes on along the minus strand of NC_013939.1, from coordinate 235,305 downwards.
TTTTATTCATAATACTATTAAGTTTCTCACTACTAACCTTAACATTATTTTTTTTAACATCACTCAATAATAATTGAAATTTAATAAACTCGTTTATAAATAACTGGGTTAGATTATCCTTATTAAAATCATCTTCTGTAACGCCTGGAAAATTGAAGTATATAAAATTCATCACATCATTACGATAATAAGCGTTATTATTAATTACAACAACTGCTTCATCTAAATTCACTACTTTTTTTACAAGTTGTGCACTATTATTGTCTAAACTTTTTTTTTCTACCTTTTCACTGTTACAGCTAAAAATAACAAAAATAAAAAAAATGGCAAAAACACTTAAATATTTTTTCATACCTTTTCAGCAACTCTCATATAATCTTCAAAAAAGCTAAACAGCGCTACCAAAAAACTTTCCTCCCCTTTATAAACAATACTCATTATATTACCGTTCTTAAAGTTTGCCACTAACTTATCATTATTTTTTAATTTTGATAAGAAAATATTTACGTCAAAATCATTTTTATCAAGAAAAACCATATTAACGCTATTTTTAAAAAATGTTGCCGTTTTAACACCTAAAACCGAAAATATATTTTTCAAACACATTAAATAAATTAAGTTCATTGTCTCTTCTGGTATGTCTCCATAAAAAACAGATAAATCCTCTTTTATGTTATCGATGTCTTCCTTAGTTATTAGTTTAGAAATCTTTCTATAGTATTCTATTCTCTCTCTGTGTGAAGGGATATAAGATGCGGGGATATAATGAGGGAAATTAGAATTTATCTCAGTTTTATTTAAATCAGTTTTATGCCCTTTTAACTCATTTATCGCTTCATTTATCATCTGCACATAAAGCTCATAACCAACATTTACCACAAAACCTGATTGCTCTGCACCTAACAGATCTCCAGCACCTCTAATCTGTAAATCATAAGTTGAAATCTTAAAACCACTACCTAAATCAGACAGTTGGCTTATGATTTTTAACCTTTTCCTTGCCACTTCATTGATTTTTGCATTTTGAGGAATTCGTAAATAACAATACCCTCTCTTATTACCCCTACCAACTCTCCCTTTCAATTGATAAAGCTGAGCAAGCCCAAAGGTGTGAGCATTATTTATAACAATTGTATTTGCATTTGCTATATCAAGACCATTTTCGATAATTGTTGTACATACCAAAATATCCACATCACCTTGATAAAACTTTTCAAAGACCTCATCTAACACTTTTGCATCCATCTGCCCATGTGCAATAGAAGTATTTGATAGTGGGAATTTTTCTTTGAGCATATAGGCTATTTTTTCTATATCTTCAACTTTATTATGTAAAAAATAGACCTGCCCACCCCTTTTTAATTCTTTTAAAATTGCATTATTTAACTCTTCATCGTTTTTAATAATCTTTATCGAAACAGGTTCTCTATCTTGCGGAGGAGTGTTAATTATGCTCATATCCCTTAAACCGCTTAGAGAAAGCTGTAATGTTCTTGGAATTGGTGTGGCTGTCAATGTCAAAACATCTATATTACTTTTTAATGCCTTTATTTTCTCTTTATGATTTACACCAAAACGCTGCTCCTCATCCACAATTAGTAAACCTAAATCATAAAATTCTACATCTTTAGAAAGCAATCTATGTGTCCCTATAATTATATCTATCTCCCCTTTTTTTAACCTTTCCAGAGCCCTTTTTATCTCTCTTGATGTTTTAAATCTCGAAATATAATCTATTTCAACAGGCATATCTTTAAATCTTTCTATGAAATTTTGATAGTGCTGTCTTACTAAAACAGTCGTTGGAGCCAAAATCGCTACCTGCTTATAATTTTCCACAGCTTTTGCAGCTGCCCTTATTGCCACCTCTGTCTTTCCAAAGCCCACATCTCCACAAACGAGTCTTTCCATAGGGGTTTCACTTTCCATATCATTAAATACTTCATTGATAACAACTATTTGATCCTCTGTTTCTTCATAAGGAAATCTAAGTTCAACCGTTTTTAAAATCTCCCCACTCTTTGTAAAAGCAAAACCTCTCCTACTCTTTCTCTCCGCATAAATTTTTAAAATATCAACAGCGAGTTTTTTAGCACTTTTATATGCCTGCTCTTTTAATTTTTTCCATCTATTTGACTGAAGGTTGCTCAGCTTTGGAGTACCACCTTTTGTACCGATATATTTTTGCAAAAGTCCAATATTTGAAATAGGTATATAAAGGTTTTCCCCATTTTCAAATTCTACTTTTATATAATCTCCCTTTATCCCACCTATCTCTTTATTTTCAATACCTCGATATATTCCAATACCATAATCAACATGAACTACATAATCCCCTTCTTCTAAATCAGAGATATTGGTCTTAAATACCTCTTTTTTCTTAGTTTTTTTTGCTTTCTTTTGAAAACCGAATATCTCATAATCCGTAAAAACAGCCAACTTATAGTTTTCGCTGATAAAACCACCTGAAAAGTTTGCATCAATTATCAAAACACCACATTTATCTAAATCGTAAAATTTACTCCCCTCAACAAATGCTATTTCATGCTCTTTCAAAAATTGTGTAAAAATTTCTTTAAACCGCTTATTATTAAAAGAAATAACAGCAGAATATCCATCTTTTATTAAGCTTTTTAGCCTATCGATAAACCTTTCAGCATTGTTATAAACATTTGTCCCTTCAGGTGTAAAAAAATTAATAGAGGAAGATACTCTAAAGGGGAGTTTTTCTGAGCTCTCATCAACTTCACTTAATATAACAAACTCATGTTTATCCAAAAATGCTTCTAATTCATTTTTAGAAGCAAAAATTTCTTTATAATTATAAAAATGATGAGATTCCTCAAATTTATCTAAAAGGTAATCAAAATAATTTTCTATTTTATTTTGAAAACCATCCCCTAAAAAATAAACTGATTCAACTTCCCCCAAGTATTCCCAAAAAGGGGTAAGCTTTTGTACATAAGGGGCATACCAATGAACACCGGCAAATTTACCAAATTCTTTAATTCTTTCTCTTACTGTTTCATCTTTAATATTTTTTATTAAATCCTCTTCATCACATAAAATCTCATTTGCAGGTAAAATATCAATAGCATCAACATCTTTTACCTTTTTTATTGTCACAGGATCAAAATAATAAATAGCTTCTAATTCATCATCAAAAAACTCACATCTTACAGGATATTCCTTGTCTATAAGGAAAATCTCAAAAAAATCGCCTCTTTGTATAAATTCCCCTTTATCCCCTACATATTCAACTTCAACATATCCTAAATATCCTAAAATATATCTTAGCTCATCAAAACTGATACTATCTCCAACTTTCAATGAATAAATGGAATTTTTAAAATCACTTTTAGAAAAAATTTTTTTTAAAATTGAATAGAATGTTCCAACAACAACCTTTTGATCATTATCAGTTATCAACTTTTTTAGAGATGTTACCCTTTCTGATAAAATATTTGATTCAATCTTTACTTCATCAAAAGGCTCATGTGTGTATTCTGGAAAACTCAATATTTCCGTATCTGGCAAAAAAAAGTTTAACTCCTGAACAACTTTTTCCATTTCATTTCTGTTTTCACAGATAATAAGACTGCTATTTTGACTTTCTTTAAGTAACATCCTTAATAAAAATGATTTTGATGATCCCCAAAGTGACGAAAAAACAGATCTATCCATTATTTACAATATAAATCAATAATCTTTTCTATAATATTTGTTGTTGCAAACCCTTCCACAAAATTTAAAGAATAAACCTCTCCACCATAGCTTTTTACAATATCAGAGCCAACAATTTCATCCTCTTTCCAATCACCACCCTTTACAAGCACATCAGGTTTTATCTTTTTAATAATGTTATAAGGTGTATCCTCTTCAAACATAGTCACATAGTCCACAGGTTTTAAAGAAGCAATTAAAGCTGCTCGTTCTTTTAAACTATTTATAGGTCTTTTCTCCCCTTTTAACCTCTTTACAGATTCATCGCTATTTAATGCCACAACTAAAATATCTCCAAGTTCTTTTGCTTTATAAAGATAAGATATATGTCCATAATGCACTATATCAAAACATCCATTCGTAAAAACAACTTTTTTACCTTTTCTATCAATAATATTAACTAATTTATCCACATCAAAAATGATATTTTCCATCATTCATCCTCTAACATATCTGAAAATCTACCAAACATAATCTCATCAACGAGCTCACAAATTATATGTGCTGCAGCAATATGCATCTCTTGTATCCTTGCAGTATTATCTGAATCCACCACTAAAAGTAAATCGCAAAGCCCATTCATTTTACCACCATCTTTACCAGTAAAGCCGATTGTTTTGATATCATTTGTTGCAGCAAACCTAAGGGCATTTATTACATTCTCTGAGTTACCACTGGTAGAAATACCCCAAACGATATCCCTTTCATCAGCCAATGCCATTACTTGTTTTAAAAATACCTGATTAAAATCGTAATCGTTACTGATAGATGTTAGCACAGAAGTATCAGTAGTCAAAGCTATTGCAGGAAGCGATGGTCTTTCAATCTTGAATCTATTTATAAACTCTGCAGCAATATGCTGGGCATCAGCAGCACTTCCACCATTACCAAAAATAAGCAATTTACCCTCTTCCATAAAGCAATCCGCAATCTCTTGAGCTATTGCAATAAGTAGATTCTTATTTTTTGCAGTAAATTTGTTTAATGTTTCTTTCATCTCTTCAAATATATTTTCTACAAAAGATTCCATCTTTTACCTCTACAACTTTTTAGCTGCCTTTGTGGCAAGCTCAGATCTTTCCCCTTTTATCAAAGTTACCACAGCAGCGATTTCGTCATCTTTAAATTTATCCACAACATAAGTCAATCCATTTGAATGATAATCTATATACGGATTGTCTATCTGATAAGGATCACCTGTCAAAATAACCTTTGTATTCTCACCTGCCCTTGTAAGTATTGTTTTTATCTCATGAGGGGTTAAATTTTGGGCTTCATCCACTATAAAATATTGGTTTGGCATACTCCTTCCTCTGATATAAGTAAGAGCTTCAATTTCCACAATATTTTGCTCAAGAAGTGCCTTGTAAGAATAACCACCATCTTCACTGGATAAAATTAGCTGTAAATTATCATAGACAGGTTGCATCCAAGGGTTTAATTTCTCTTTCAATTCTCCTGGCAAATAACCCAAATCTTTTCCCATAGGGAAAATAGGCCTTGCCACAAGGAGTTTTTTATAAACCCTATCATCTGCAACCTTTTTAAGTCCTGCTGCTATTGCCAGTAGTGTTTTCCCTGTGCCCGCAATCCCCATCAAACAGACAAGCTTGATAGAATCATCCATCAATGCATCAAAAGCAAACTTTTGCTCGGCATTTCTAGCAAATATCCCCCAAACCCCTTCTTTGAACTCTTTAATTTTAACAACTTTCCCATTTTTCTTAGAATACCTTCCAAGAGCAGTATGTTTCTCATTTATTTCTGAAACCAAAAACAGATACTCGTTTTCAGCTGCATCAATTTCTATTTCAAGCTCCCCATCTTGATAAAATCTATTTATTATGTCATCACTAACCACAACCTTTTTAGCACCCTCAAAAAAACTTTCTATTTCTACCTTATCTTTTTCATAATCTATTGATTTTATTCCCAATACATCAGCCTTAATCCTTAAATTAGCATCCTTGGTAACAAAAATAACCTCTTTATCCTCTTTTTCCTGCAAGTACTTAGCCACAGAAAGTATAAGGTTATCAGCTTTATCACTAATCAGCTCATCTGGTATCAAATCTTTTAAATGATGATTACAGACATTAACCCTTATTATAGAGCCATTTTCTATCTTAACCCCTTTATTTAGTTCTCCCAAACTTCTTAGCTCATCAAGCTTTCTTGCTACAAACCTTGCATTATAACCTGTTTGATCCATGTGCTTTTTAAAAATATCTATCTCTTCAATAACTGTAATCGGTATATTAATAACACTGTTTTCAAAAGTAAAAATTGACATCGGATCATAAAGTAGCACATTTGTATCAAAAACATAATTTATCATTGCTCACCCCAATTGTTATATTAACTTACTTATAACAAAAAATATGAATATTGGGAATTATAATCTAGACTTAAAAGATAAAAATCTTTATTCTTCGCAAATAACAGTATTTTTCCCAGCAGATTTAGCCTTATACAAATTAATATCCACTCTTTTAATTACATCTTCAAAAGATTCCCCTTTTTTCCTAAGTACTACACCAAAACTCGCAGTAATTCTTTCCTTATCTAACGGTGCATCCCATTTGTATTCTTCAAGTTTTGTTCTAATCCTCTCTGCAACCATATAAACACTTTTGATATCATTTACCACCGCAACAATCATAAACTCTTCACCACCATATCTAACAGGGATGTCACCCACTCTAACCTCATTTTTAATAATATCTGCAATAACTTTTAACACTTCATCCCCAACATCGTGCCCATAAGTGTCATTTATATTTTTAAAGTCATCTATATCAAGCATTACAATACCAACATTTCTTATTTCCCCTCTATCATGTATCGCTAAAACTCTCTTTATTGTTTCTTTCAAATAATATCTAGAATAACACCCTGTTAAAGTATCATGTATAGAGATCTCATAAAATTTTTCTCGCTCTTCAATCAATTTTCTTCTGATAAACTCTCTTTCAAAAGCTATACTTAAGAAATTTATAACCTCTTTCAGAATTTCTAAAATATCATTATCAATCACAATAGACTCTTTTAAATATAACTTCATAACAGCAATAATTTTATCACTTTCAATTTCAGGGATAGGAATATATAGAACATTTCTTACATATAAGTAGTTAGGGTACTTTTCATAGTACTCACTCATTTTTATTTGTAAAATATCTTTAACATATTCTTGCTGTTTGATTTTTTCCCATATTGATGGAGTCTCAGCTAAAAAATATAAAAGTGTCCCTTTATAATCTGTATAAAATTCAATACTATCAAAATCAAAAGCACTCCTTAATTCTATAACAAACTCTCTAATAAGCTCGGTAAAATCTTTATAAGTTGCCATTGTTTCCAAAAAAGCGTTTAAGAATTTATTCAGCTTTCTAAGCTTTTCCAACTCAGTACTTGATTGCGTAAGCAAAAAAAGCCCACAATCAAGATTTTTCATTTTATTTATTATAGGTTTTATCAAATCTCTCCTAATAATTGATCCATGTTGAGGAGCGATTAAATCAATATCATACTGTTCAATTTTTTTTAAACTATGTACTAAAATCTCTTTTGATGGCATATAGGGTTCATGAAAGGCAGCTATTGAATCAAAATAATTAATATCTTCTGCAAAAAGTTTGAACCTATCTGTAAATCCACCAAACAAATCACTTGAAAATAGGACTTTGCTTTTTTTATCATAAGTACAAAAAGCACCAGGAAAATGACAATATGGTGTAAAGATAAACTCTAATTCTCTCCCACCTGCGTTTAACTTCCAATTTTCCTTTTCCACACATATCATAGGGATGTTTAGGTTGTAATGTTTTAAGAGAGCAATAGCTCTCCAATGGCTAACAATAACTGCATCATCTCTAATCAAAAGATCTCTTATGATTTCCAAGGATGCTGTAATGTCAGGATCTTGATGCTGACATATAAAATACTTTATATACGAAAAGGGTATTATCTGCTCAATCTTCTCTAATGCATATTTAAAAGTTATCTTAGAACCAGGATCGATTAAAATAGAACCTTTCCCATTTAATATTAAATATACATGGCATTGAAAAGGGTCATCTGGCAATTCATGTCCAACCCAAAAAATATCCTCAGCAATCTCAACTGGATCAATCAACTTATCATTCATACTTAAATTATAATAAATACTATTACCGATTGCAATGAATTTATAAAATAAAAAAGGGACCTTTCGGTCCCTTTTTGTGGGGGAGTTATCTATTACTATGGGAGGATGTCCATAATTGATGGGTGTACAATAATAATTAATTTACATTTGTCAATAAAAATATTAACTATAACTAATAAATAAAAGCATTTAGTTTAGTAGTAAATCTAACTTCTTGGTATTAAAAGTTTTATATATTCATTACATTTAAAAAAATAATTTTTACCCTAATTTTATAACTTTTTTATAATATCTTTAAATTTTAGCTTCACTAAACCAACAAATAAAAAGAGAGGAAAAAGTTTGGCACAATCTTTTGCAGCTTACTTTTACAGCATCTTTTATTATAAAATTTCCAAGCATAATCTAAAAGGTCAAAAAAACTGTTCTGCGCTAAAATCTCTTTATAAATTTTTATCGCTTTCCCCCTCTCCCCAATTACATCATAAATCATACCTAATAAAAGTTTCACATTTCCATTTCTATAAGTATCGAGTTTATTTGATTCTATAATTCTTTTTAAAATTTTCTTCGCTCCAATATAATCTTCAACTTTTATCAGCAAAACTGATTTTAACAATTGTAAAAAGTAACTATTTTCAATTTCTAAATCAGATTTATTGATAAGTTCCAAGCTGGAATAATACCCTTTCCCTGAATATAAATTATCCATAACCTTTACAACCAATTCATAAATTCTATAAGTTTCTTCATCATGATTTGTTTTATTCCTACCTACCTCTTCTAATTTACCTTTAAACAAATCGGTTAAATTATATTTTTTAAATACACCAATTGAAGCTGGAGGTGGATTATCACCAACCAAAATACAATCTTTATTAAAATCGATTACTGTAGAGGAAACTGTAAAACTGTTTGCCACAGTATGTCCAAAAATATCATTATCTTTCAAAAAATAGTCATTATTATCAGAAATCAATTTTACCGCATCATTTTCATTAAAAATATCTTTATTCTTTGTTAATTCATAAAGTCTTTTATTCCTGTAATGGTTGTTCTGAATCCAAATGTAAGACGGATAAAATTCTGATTTCTTCAATTTTTCAGAAATGTAAAAATTATTATAATGGAAAACAGGCTTATCTATTTCAATAAAATCAATATCTTTTGCACTAATCTCAGAAATAACCCCTTTATTTTCTCTATGACTGTAGTTAATTATTGTCCAACCAGAGACAGTCCTTCTTTTTTTTAAAATCTTTTTCACATCCTCAATACATTCTGCCTTAGTTATTACCTGATATGCGAGATCCATAATAAAACTACCCTTCAGACTTACATCCTGAGTAAAAAGCATATGAACAGATTGAGAAATACCTGCTTCATTCACTGCAGTAATACCTATTACAGGCAACCCCCATGTCGTAATATTCACACTTGGAACAACATTTGCTAATCTATAAGTCATAATAGTATGTTGTGCTGTCCAAAAAGAACCACCAAAATAATCCAAATTCCTGCAGTGCATTGTTGAATTTTCATCACTTTTCAATAAAGAGGTAGTACACCCTAAAAATATATCAGGAATATTCCTAAAGTTCATCTTCCCAGCTTTAACCATAAAATATGACAAAATATCTGGAAACATGATGGCATATAACAATTCAGTCCTTGATATACCATTTATAACTGCATATTTTTCCAAAAAATATTTATAATCATCACTCAACTTTTTCCAAAAAAGCTTTGTTGAAATCTTCAAGCTTTTTGCTATCGATTTTGCCATCGCTGGATTCATCTGAAGCTTAAACAAAGATTCAATTAGATTTTTAAAATAGTTAAAATTGCTTTCAAATCCATCCGCTTTTAAATCTTGATAATCAGAAATATCCCATAATCTCATAAACTTCTCTCCCAATTAAGAAGTTTTTGTTTGTTATCTAAACCATAATAAAAACCACCTAAGCCATTTTTAGCCACCACTCTGTGACAAGGGATAATCAAAGGGTAATTATTTTTTGCCATCGCATTACCCACAACTCTTGCCCCATTTTTTATTCCAGATTTTTCAGCAAGTTCTCCATAAGTGATCGTCTTACCATAACTCACATCTAAAAGATTTTTATAAATCTTTAAAAAAGTTGAATTAATTTTTTCCGTTTCAACCAAACTAAAAACATCAATATTTTCAAAAGGATACTTTTTAAAATATCTCACAATATCAGCAGGCAGCTTTTCCGTTTCATAATTATCATAATCTCCAAATAATATTTTAACCTTTATTATTTTCTCTACCGTTTTATCAAAACTAACTTCTGCACTAAAAAAATCTGTAATTCTTATAACACTCACTTATCCCTCTTTTCTTTCTAATAAAGCTATACTTTCAATATGATAAGTATTTGGAAACATATCTATAAACAGATATTTTTTCAGATCGTAATTATTAGAAAGCCTTAAAATGTCTCTAGCCATTGTGGAAGGGTTGCAGGATACATAAACTATTTTTTCAAATCTGTTTGAAATAGCATCAATTACAGGTTTTGAAAGCCCAGTTCTTGGTGGATCAACCAATAGTGTATTATAAGGGTTAATATCTATCCTTTTTATATTTTCTGCTTTACTGTAAATTATATCAACATTTTCAACATTCAACTTTTTCAACAAACTAATAGCTTCTCTATTTTCTTCAATGGCCAATACAGCTTTTGCTTTTTTAGCAACTTTATGAGTAAAAAAGCCACTTCCAGCATATAACTCTAAGACAGAATCATTTTCATCTACAAAACTAACAACTACCTCAGCAAACTCTCTCAACAAAAATCTATTTGACTGACTAAAAGAATCAAATCCTACATAATAATAAAAATCACCCACATCTATTTTTAGTAAACTATCCCCTAAAATCTTATTTTTAGTTTTTAATCCTATAATATCTTTAAAATCCTCCAAATTTCCCAATTTAATATCAGTATTTAACAAAGCTTCACCTTTTTCATTTTCAATAATATAACACTTATTAATCTCACTACCTTTATATTCATTTGCGATTTTTGATATCTTCTCTACAACTGTTTCTTTGCAAATAAGACAGTCGGTAATAGGGATAAATTTATTACTTTTAAAACCTAAAAAACCAAATTTACCATTTTTTAGCCTAAAAGTAGCTCTAAACCTGTATCTAAACTCTGGCGAAGTAATTACACTATCAATCTTAAACCCTTCTACCTTTCTAAAAAAGTTGTTAATTAATCTCTTTTTTATTTCGATTTGGTAATCATAATCGATATGGCCAAATTGACATCCGCCACATTCATTAAAAAATTTACAAGGGAACTCTCTTCTTAATTTTGAAGGCTTATGAATTTTGATCAGTTTAGCGAAAGAATGGGTTTTCTTTTTTTCAAATATTTCAAAATCTACTACATCCCCTTCAACTGTTTGAGGAATAAAAACTGTAAAACCGCCATCAACCTTTGCTACGCCATAGCCACCATAAGCGGTATCTATAATCTCAACATTTTTATAAATCATAAAATATCATGCAATCACAAAAGCTCTATCCCAATCCTTCAAGACTGGGTCATACCCTTTTGATCTAATGACATTTATAATCTCATCTACAGATCTATTATCCTCAATGTGAAACTGTTCAGCGTTTTCATCTTCTTTGAGCGAATATCCACCAGGCTCTGTTTTAGAACCTGCACTCATTTGGGTAACACCAAGAGGTATTAAGTTATCTCTCAAATTTGCAGGTTCCCTTGTTGAAATTACTATCCCCACATCGTGTAAGAATATCCTCATCGCAAGCATAGACTGCACAAGATTTTTATCGCTAACCTCTACAAAGGGTGTATCTACACCTGGAGCCTTCCTCATTCTTGGAAAAGAAACTGTAATATGCGTTTTCCAATACTTTTTCATCAAGTACTTAGCATGAAGACCAACAAAAAATTCATCCACTCTAAAATCCTCTAACCCCATCAAAGCTCCAATCCCAACTGTCCTCATCCCAGCTATGGCACCTCTTTCAGGCGTTTCAAGTCTCCATAATAAATCTTTCTTTTTCCCTTTTGGATGTATTTTATCATAAGTTTCTCTGTTATATGTTTCTTGATAAATTGTAAGATAATCCACCCCTACATCTATCAGCTCTTTATAACCATTTATATCCAATGGATAAATCTCTATCCCTATTGATGAAAAATATTTATTACATATTGAAACAGCTTCTTTAAGATACTCAAGGGTTGCTACATTCGGAGCTTCACCAGTCAACAATAAAATGTGTTTTATCCCAGTATCAGCCACTGCTTTTGCTTCCCTTTCTATCTCATCTTTCTTTAAGGTGATTCTTGGTATTTTGTGAAAGACATTAAAACCACAGTAAGTACAAGCATTTTGGCACACATTTGAAAGATAAAGAGGAGCATAGAGTTTAATCGTTTTTCCAAATCGCATCACAGTAATTTTATGAGCTTTTTGAGCCATATCTTCTAAAAACTTTTCTGCAGCTGGTGATAAAAGCGTAGCAAAATCCTCTACTGATAGATTTTCCTTAAACAATATATCTATTACATCATTTTCCCTTCGGCTATAAATAAAATCCTTTATTTCTTCCCAGTTGTATTCTTTGTATATATCATAAAAACTCATTTATTTAACCTCTTAAAAAACCTGTCAAAGGGCTGGAAGCTTCAGCTTTTTCTCTAACAGGCGGCATACCAGCATCTCTAGCCATACATGCAGCTTCAACTGCCAATTTAAAAGAAATAGCCATCTTCACCGGATCCTTTGCTGTAGCAATGGCTGTATTTACCAAAACTGCATCAGCTCCAAGCTCAATAGCCAAAGCAGCATGACTTGGTGCTCCAAGCCCAGCATCCACAACCACAGGAACAGAACTCTGCTCTATAATTATCTTTAAATTCTCTTCAGTCTTAATCCCTTTATTTGTTCCAATAGGCGCACCAAGAGGCATAACTGTTACACAACCTATCTCCTCCAATCTTTTTGCAAGAACTGGGTCCGCATTAATATAAGGCATTACATAAAAACCTTCTTTTACAAGAATCTCAGCAGCTTTAAATGTTTCTATAGGATCAGGTAAAAGATAATAAGGATCAGGAGTTACCTCTAGTTTTACCCATGGCTCACAACCTGCTGCTCTTGCTATTTTAGCAAGCCTAACAGCTTCTAAAGCATCCCTCGCTCCAGATGTATTAGGAAGTAATAAATACTTTTCTCTATCAATATGTGAAAGGATATCATCTGAAGGGTTCTCTATATCCACCCTTCTTAAAGCAACAGTCACAATCTCTGCACCAGAAGCCTCTAAAGCTTCTTTCATCACCTGACTATTTGGAAATTTACCAGTACCTACAAATAATCTACTTCTAAATTTTCTATTTGCTATTACGATCTCATTTTTAAACATCTCTTCTCCTATAAGATATTACCATTCCAAATCACAGTTTATTTCTCTTAACATCCTTTTTACAACTGCCCATGCATCAAGCAAACCAACAAGTTTTTTATTTCTATCGATCACTACAATAGTTCTCACGCACTTTTTATCGTTAATAAGCTTCAAAGCCACAGAAAGAGTACTTTCATCATCATAAGCCCAATTAAAATCTTTCTTCATCACATCTTCAACTTTCAACTCCAATAATTCACAAAGTTTTTCTGAAAAATTGGGCAAATCAGAAAAACCAATTACATTATCCAACATACCATTTACTAAATATTGAGGTAACACTTTTCTTATTAACTGCTTTGCAGTAATCAAGCCAACAGCATGCCCTTCATCATCAATAACAGGTATATCACAAGGTTCATCTTTCCATTTTTCTACTACCGTTTCAAACTTATCATTAGGTTTTACAACAAATTTTGGAGAAAACATAATCTGTTTTGCATACATAACATCATCTCCCAATCTTTTTTATGATATTATACCCCTTTTACTCCTAATTTCAATCAATATGATTAGAAAAATAGATATAGCATAGACCGTTTCATTTTGTAATTACATAAATCAGCGGAGCAATCTGAGCATATTAAACCTTACTATAAAATGATTTAAATCAATAAATTATTAGCTAAACAGTTTTTGTAATTTAACGTTATCGCTTTTTAACTCTTATGTTTTGGGACAGGGAGATACTCAACGCTTGGCATTTTTTTAACAGGCTGAGGATACAAACTCATCAACTGCATTACTTCCTCAGGGATATCAGAGGAAACATTTAATCCAAGTTTTTTAGCCTCTTCAAAGGTAATTGGATAATCGTGTGTCCAGGTACCGGTTGAAAGTAAATGAGCAAGTTCTTTAGCTTTCTCCTCTTCATATTTATCTACTAAAAGTTCATATACTGCACTTTCAAGTTGAGAAACAGCCTTCTTTGCTACATCAGCCATAATAAGAGTCTTGTCATCAATTTTATTTACATCTTTTTGCTCTAAAAGTTTTAAAATAGATGCAGCAGGATATTCCCCTAATTGTGGATCAACTGGACCGAGCACTGCATTTTCACTCATCACAATCTCATCAGCAGCCAAAGAGATTAATGTCCCACCACTCATTGCACAATGGGGAACAAAAACTGTTACTTTCCCTTTATGTTTTTTGAGAGCTCTTGCAATCTGCAAAGATGCCAAAACCAATCCACCAGGTGTATGTAAAATTAAATCAATAGGCACATCTTTATCTGTCATCTGAATTGCCCTTAAAACCTCTTCAGAGTCATCCACATTTATAAATTTATAAACAGGAAAACCCAAAAAACTCATAGTTTCCTGCCTATGAACAAGCAAAATTACTCTTGAGCCTCTTTTTTTCTCTATTTTCGCAATCAATTTTTGCCTAGCAGCTTCTATCATTCTCTGTTTCAAGACTGGCTGCATTGCTGCAAGCATAAAGAAGAGCCAGAAAAGCTCATTAAATGTCATAATTCACCCCTACCTAAAGTATCTCATCAAAACTTCATCTGGATAAAAATCTCTATAATCATCTTTCTTTTTAAAAATTCGATGGAAAATCATACCAAAAACAAAACCACCAATATGCGCCCACCAAGCAATACCTGTGGCATTTTGATTTGCCACTAAAGTAAATGTACCTGAAACAACTTGAGAGAAAAACCAGAAACCTAAAAACACCACTGCAGGAATTTCAAAAAATAGAGGAATAAAGAAAATTGGTATAAGCGTTATAATTTTTGAAAATGGGAACATCACGAAATATGCACCCATCACTCCAGCAATAGCTCCAGATGCACCCACTGCAGGAACAACAGAATCTGCATTAAACACAAAATGCGTAATACTTGCAGCAATACCTGACAATAAATAAAAAATTAGATATCTGAAATGACCTAATCTATCCTCAACATTATCACCAAAAATATAAAGCGTCCACATATTGCTAATTAAGTGAAACCAGCTGCCATGAAGAAACATATTGGTGAAAAATGGCCAATAGTTATCCACATGTAATCCAGCAAAATAAGCCCACTCAGGATGAGTATATCTTGCAGGCACTAAACCAAATAAGTAAAAAAACCGATTTAATAAATCTGGTGGCAAAGAAACCTCATACAGAAACACAATAACATTTATAAAAATCAAAGCATAATTAACAAAAGGGGTTTCTCTACGCGGTATAATATCTTTTATCGGCAACATAAATTATATTATAAATTAAGAAAAATAATTTTCAATAAAAATAAGATATGGCACCGCAAATATGCAGTGCCATAAAAAAACTTTATAAGTTCAACACATCGAACATTGAATAGAAACCAGCTGGCTTATCCTTTATCCATTTAGCAGCAGAAAGTGCACCTTTTGCAAAGGTATCTCTCGTATGAGCTTTATGAGTAATTTCAATCCTTTCTCCATTACCACAAAACATTACAGTGTGCTCACCAACAATATCACCTGCTCTAATAGTCTGAATCCCTATCTCTTTATCTGTTCTTTCACCAATCAAGCCTCTTCTGCAATAAACTGCATCGCTATCAAGATTCCTTCCAGTTGCTTTTGCCACAACTTCTGCCATCTTCATGGCAGTACCACTTGGAGCATCTTTCTTCATTCTGTGATGAGCCTCAATAATCTCTATATCATAAATATTCCCAATAGCCTTAGCTACCATCTCAAGCACTTTGAAAGTCAGATTAACCCCAAGGCTCATATTAGGAGCCAACAAAACGGGTATTTTTTCTGACAATTTTTTGATCTCTTCAACTTCGCTATCTTCAAAACCTGTTGTGCCAATTACTATAGGTTTACCTGCTTCTAAATAAGCATCAAGGTTTGATAATGTAGCTGTTTTAAATGTAAAATCTATCAAAACATCAGAATCTTTTGCAGTTTCAACAATATTATCAGAGATCTTCACTCCAAGATTACCTACACCAATAACCTCTCCAATATCTTTACCTAAAAAAGATGATTCTTTTGATTCAACTGCACCGCCAATTTCTATATCATTATCATCTAAACCAAGCGCTATAATCCTTCTACCCATTTTACCTGCAGCACCAACCATACAAATAGCTGTTTTACTCATAAATTACCTCATCAATTTTTTAAACTAAGTCCTAAATCAAGTAATACTTTTCTTAGTCTTTCAGTATTTGCCTCAGTCATTGGAACAAGTGGTAATCTTATTTCATCCTCTATTAACCCCATAAGATACAATGCCTTTTTCACAGGTATTGGATTAGTTTCAAAGAATATAGCTTTAAAAAGTGGGAAAAGTTTATAATGCAGTTCTTTAGCTTTATTTATATCACCAGCAAAGAAGCTATCTACAAGTTCAGCCATAAGTTCAGGAACGATATTAGTGGCAACAGATATTACCCCTTTAGCACCAAGGCATAAAAGAGGGTAAGTCAATGAATCCTCGCCACTTAATAATGCGAAACTGTCATCTGTCCCTGCAATTATCTCAGCAGCCTGATCAAGAGAACCACTCGCCTCTTTTACACCAACAATGTTTTTAATTTTTGAAAGCTCAATTACAGTCTCAGGCAACATATTTACAGCAGTTCTACCTGGAACATTATATAAAATTATTGGTATATCAACAGCTTCAGCAACAGCTTTAAAATGCTCATAAAGCCCTTTTTGAGTAGGTTTGTTATAATAAGGTGTAATAACTAAAGCAGCGTCCGCACCAGCCTCTTTTGCATGTTTTGTCAAAAATATTGTTTCATGGGTGCTGTTTGAACCAGTACCAGCAATAACAGGCACCCTACCTTTAACCTGGTCAATTACTAAATCAATAACCTGACAATGTTCTTCATAAGTCAGCGTTGCAGATTCACCAGTCGTTCCACAAGGAACTATTCCATCAGTCCCTTTTTCAATTTGAAACTCTACCAACTCTCTAAGTTTAGCTTCATCAACCTTACCATCTTTCATAGGTGTAACTATAGCTACAATACTCCCTTTAAACATGACATCCTCCTCTTTAATACTCTAAAGCTTCTTTATTTAAATTGCCTGTATAAACAACCCTTGCCTCCCCTTCTAAAAATACTTTTTTATCTTCTAAATAGACTTTTAAAATTAAACCACTACTTGTTTCAATTTCAACAGGGGAGTTAACAATCCCTTTCTTTACTGCAATTATAGAAGTTGCCACTGAACCTGTTCCACAGGCCATTGTTTCATTCTCTACACCGCGCTCATAGGTTCGAACTTTTAGCTTATTCTCACCTATCTTTTTGAAAAAGTTTACATTTGTACCAGCTGGTTTATATACATCATGGAATCTAATTTCTCTACCGTATTTTACTACATCAAAACTGTAAATATCATCTTTAACCTCAACAACAACATGAGGTACACCCGTATTTATACTGGAAACTGTTAATTTTTCTCCTAAAACTTCAATTTCGTAATCTATCTTCTCATCAAATGGCTCAGTCAACTGAACTTTAACATTAAAACCATCCATTATTTCAGCTTCTATAATCCCAGCTATTGTCTCAAATTTCATTTTTTTTCCAGCAATACCATTTAAATAGGCAAATCTTGCTGCACATCTTGAACCGTTTCCACACATTTCAGCAGAAGAACCATCAGCATTAAAAAATTGCCATTTAAAATCAACTTTATCAGAATTTTCTATCAAAATAAGCCCATCTGCACCAACTGATACACATCTTGCACAAACTTTTGGAATAAAGTCTTTCAAATTGAAATCATTCATTTTACCATCACGGTTATCTATAATTATAAAATCGTTACCGCTACCGGTCATTTTATAAAATGGTATATTCATAAACAACCCCTTATAAATCCTCTGGTATAGATTCTGGACCTATCAAATCATCATAGGTTTCTCTTCTTCTAACAATATAATATTTATCTTTATTTACCAATATTTCAGGCACTCTTGGTCTAGAGTTATAGTTAGAACTCATAGTAAAACCATATGCACCTGCACTCATAACTGCTATCAAGTCCCCTTGCTGAAAATCAGGAAGGTTTCTATCCTTTGCAAGGAAATCACCAGTCTCACAAATTGGTCCCACAATATCACCATAAACAGTTTTATAATGCCCTTCTTTAACTGGCTTTATATCATGGAAAGAACCATACAAAATAGGTCTCATAAGATCGTTCATTGCTGCATCAACAATTTTGAAATGTTTTAACTCAGTTTCTTTAGTGTAAAGAACTCTTGTAACAAGAACACCTGCATTGCCAGCTATAACTCTTCCAGGTTCAAACACTAAAGTAACATCTAACCCTCTAATAACATCAATTATTTTATCAGCATATTCTTTCGGTGAAGGTGGCATTTCTTCGTTGTACTTAATACCGAGCCCACCACCTAAATCCAAGTATTTAATATTAATCCCTTTACTTTTGAGAGTTTTAATCATATCAACCATAATTTTAGTTGCATCCACAAAAGGTGAAATCTCAGTAAGTTGAGAACCTATGTGACAGTGAGCACCCACCACTTCAATATTATCAAGAGAAGCTGCGTACTCATACTCCTGATAAGCATTTTCTATTGGGATACCAAACTTATTCTTTTTCAAACCAGTTGATATATATGGATGTGTTTTAGGGTCAACATTTGGATTAACCCTTAAAGCTATTCTAGCTTTTTTCTTTAATCTACCTGCTACCTCATTTATCTTTTCAAGCTCTTGGAAAGACTCAATATTAAACATTAAAATATCGGATTTTAATGCAAACTCTATTTCTTCTTCAGTTTTTCCAACCCCAGCATAAACAATCTTTTTAGGATCAATACCTGCTTTAAGTGCTCGATATAACTCTCCACCAGAAACAATATCAGCACCACAACTAAGTTTTCCCAATAAATTTAAAACAGCAAGATTAGAATTTGCCTTTACAGCAAAACAGATAATATGCGGTACCTCTTCAAAACTTGCGTCAAAAACCTCAAAATGTCTTTTCAGTGTAGCAGCACTATAAACATAAAAAGGTGTCCCAACCTCTGCTGCAATCTTTTTTAGAGGAACTTCCTCACAAAACATCTCCCCATCTTTGTAGTGAAAGTGATGCATACAATACCCCTTTATTTTTTTTCATATCATTTAACATTAATAATTATGTTTGTCAAAGCTAAAGCCTAACAAAATTCACTCATTTTTACAAAATTAATTTTTTTATAAAATTGAGGACGTTGCATAATAATAATTGCTTTGGCGACAAAAGTTGCCGAAGTAATCTCATGATTATGATAATTGTCCACACGATGGTATGTTGTACAATATTCCCAAATTATAATTTAGACAAATCAATGTCTTCTAAAAATTCAACCGTTTTAATCCTACTTTTCTCACCACTAACGATTTTAACTGATGATTTTGAAACACCTAATTTCTTTGCCAAAAATTTTATAAGCTCCTTATTTGCTGCTCCATCAACTGGTGGTGAAGCCACCTTTATTTTTGTCATATTATTAAATTCCCCGGCTACTTCAGTCTTTTTCGCACCAGGCTGAATATAAAATGTAATTCTAACCCCCATCTTTCTGCCCAGAATCGTTGTAATAAGCTGCATTCAATAATAGCACATCTGTTTTTTCACTAATAGTCCTATCCACATCACCCATAAATTCACTCATATAAAATTCACCACTTTTCAGCAAAGAAAGCTCATAAAACGCATCTATACCTATTTTTTCGTTGCATGTAGCATGTATCACTTCACCATTTTTAATGTAAATTTTCCCTTCAACATCATCTGAATAAACTTCAATCACATAGTCTTTAGCAGAAGAAGAAGTTAACTGTATTAAATCAAAGAAAGAAAAATCCTTCAAATCTCCACTAATTTTATCTCTACCATCTTCTAAGTACTGATTAGAAAATAGTTTTCTATACGATTCAATAAACTGCTCCAATCTCTTCTTATTAATACCAACTATCTCATCAAAGGATACACCATAGCGATTCTTCTCTCTTATATTTCTAATTATCGCTTTTACATTTTTGATCTCTTTACCATTTGGTAATACAAAATTTAGCTCTAAAATATCACCAATATCACATGGGTAATTTGTGCTAATCAATGCACCATTTAAACTTAAATCATGAATCATACCATTAAGTGGCTTAATCTTTTTGTATATTATTTTACAAGGTATTTGAACGCTGATGCGTTTTGAGTCTCTAAGTTTAGTTATTAAATAATCTTTTGGATACGTTATCAATATCAAATTTACAGACTCTAACTCACCATAAATTTTAGCTTTAAACTCTATAATATAATCTTCATAGCTATATCTTGCCGTCACATAATCATAAATTTCAAAAAGCTTATCAATATCCTTATTGGTCGTACAAATCAGATACTTTCCAAACTCATAACCTACAATTTTTGAAGTGTAATGTTTGATATTATTCTCAACAAAAATAAGTTCTTTACCAATATAAAAATTTTCAAAATAACTATCAGTTACCGCTTCTGACTTAACCTTCCTTTTAAGTATTTTCACTATCTTATTTAATTCATTTAACTGATATAATATATCACCAATCTTCTTTTCACTCTCAGCCACATAAAAATCTAAAAAATTGGACTCTACAGCTTCCCCGACCTCTTTCTTATCTTCATTTTTACTTGAAACAAACTCCTTATCAGCACTTTCCTTTATCAAATCATCAAATAAAGCATCTATTTCAACACCTTTTAGATTTGAATTGTTAACAAAATATTCTGCATAATGTTTAAAAAGTTTTGACGTAGGGGAGTTTGGATATAAAGTGATAATAGGTATTTGCCTGTTGACAGATTCTGCAAAATTCTCATCTTCTGGCAAAAAACCAAGCAAATTTATATCTAAATGTAAAAACTTTTTTACTGTATCCCTGAATTTTTCAAAAACACTATGTACCTGAGCCTTTGATTTTGCTCTGTTTATAAGGATCTTAAATTCTCTAACAATATTCTTCTCTTTTAAAATCTTCAACGTAGAATAACTATCCTTAATAGATGTTACTTCAGGCAAGATAACAACAACAACTTCATCTGCAAGTTTCACAAAGGATAATATCTCATTTGATATACCAGCTCCAGTATCAATAATTAAGTATTCAAAACGGTCTCTTAATCTTTTTATTTCACCTAATAAATGATTTCGTTTTTTCCCAGATAATTTTGTCAACTCAAATATTCCACTACCTGCAGGTATTAAAGCAAAATTTGGATAATGCTTATCTTCGATCAAAACATCTTCTATTTTAAAATCATTAAGAACAATATCAGCAATAGTCTTTTCAGGCTTTTTACCAATCAAAAGGTCTGCATTCCCCAACGCTAAGTCCGCATCAAGAAGTGCAACCTTTTTCCCAAGTTTAGAAATTGATAATGCTAAATTTAAAGAAAAATTACTCTTCCCAACCCCACCTTTTCCACTTGTAACAGTAATAACTTTAGTTTTTTCCATACTTATACATTAACATACAATTTATAACTTTTCAAATTAAGTTTTAAAATAAAATTAGCGCTTATAAATTTATAAAAAATTGCTATAATAAATAAAAATAAAGAGGATTGTTGCATACTCTATAATATAAAATACAAGTGGAGGAATAGATGAAAGTTTCTATAATAGGTTCTACAGGATATACTGGTTTTGAGCTAGTTAAGATTCTCATAAAACACCCACACATAGAAATATCAGCAGTGACAAGTGATAGCTATGCTGGCAAAAATTTTTCTGAAATATATCCTCAGCTTACCAACATATTTGACAAAACAATCGAACCTAACAATTTCGAACAAATCGCCTCAAAAAGTGACATTATTTTCCTATGCCTTCCGCACGCAGCATCAATGGATGCAGTAAAATATTTTTTTGTTAAAGGTAAAATTTGTATAGACCTAAGCGCCGATTTTAGATATCAAGATATTTCACTTTATGAAAAAACTTATAAAATAAATCATAAATATCCAGAACTATTAGATTTTACTGCGTACGGAATACCTGAATTATTTGAAAAAAATATCAAAAGTGCAAAAATTATAGGAAATCCCGGATGTTATCCTACAAGCATAATCATCCCCACTTATCCATTATTAAAAGAAGGTCTAATATCACCAGAAATAATTGCTGATTCTAAATCTGGTGTTAGTGGCGCGGGGAAAAAACCTACAGAAAAAACACATTTTTGTGAGGTTAATGAAGATTTTAAGCCTTATTCCATACTATCCCACAGACACGAGTCTGAGATATCATCGATATTAAAATTAGCTGATAAAAATAGTAAAGTAATATTTACCCCTCATCTTTTACCTATCAATAGAGGAATTGAATCTACAATCTATACAAAGTCTGATAAAAGCTTAGAACAACTATATGACTGTTTAAAAGAATATTATAAAAATAAAAAATTTGTCAGAATCTATGAAAACAGCATCCCTTCAATAAAAAATGTTCAATACACAAACTTCATCGATATAGCACTGTTTAAAAGAAGAGAAACTCTAATAATTGTATCATGTATTGATAATCTCATAAAGGGAGCAAGCGGACAGGCAGTTCAAAATATGAATTTATTACTAAACTTAAAAGAAAGTACCGCATTAATTTAACAAACTGTTTAGTGCTTATGTTTAAAAAATTCAATAAATTTGAGATTGCTTACCTCGCCATTAACGTTTACATCTTGATAATTATCTATTTAACAATAATATACTAAAAAATTTTTAAACTTAGTAAATCTCACTAAATGGCGGGGTCATAATAACCACAAAATTTGCCATTGCGAGCGTCAGCGAAGCAATCTGGATGATTTTGTCAACAATTATAGTATAGCTTGAGTATTTATTTATCACTAATATCATGATTTTTATTGACATTCTTTAATATCTCTGTTACAACTTCACTTAAGAGGTGAACAATGAATGTAACATCTAAATCCATATATGCAATTATAGCAGTTTATGAATTGGCTTTAAACAAAGATAAATTTATTAAAAGTGATGTCATTGCAAAAAAATACAATATTCCAAAAAGATTCCTTGAAATAACCCTTTCTGAACTAAAAACAAACGGAATAGTCATATCTAAAAAAGGTGGCGGAGGTGGATTTGCCCTTAAAAAGCTTCCTGAAGAAATATCTATTTTTGATATAATCACTATCACAGAAAACGATTTAAAAGTATTTAATTGTTCAAAATTTTTAGAAAAATCCACATGCAACACTTTTACTGTTTTTGAAAATCTAAACACGGAAATAATTAGCTTGTTAAAAAACAAAACAATTCAAGACATTATCAACGAAAACACGATTAACTTTACCACAACATTTATAATTTAGAAGCTAAGTAAAAAAATTATAGGAGGATGATAAAATGAAAAATATTGAAAGTTTACTTTTGCATCACGGTTACAGACCTGATAGCACCGGAGCAAGAGCAGTACCCATATACCAAACTTCATCATATGTATTTAGAGACACTGAACACGCTGCAAACCTTTTTGAATTAAAAGAACCTGGCTATATTTACACTAGATTAATGAACCCCACACAAGAAGTTTTAGAGCATAGGCTAGCTGCCCTCCATGGAGGAACTTCTGCTTTAGCAGTATCATCAGGCCAGGCAGCTATTAGTTATGCAATTTTAAATATTACTAATTTAGGTGACAATATCGTATCGGGCTCTTATCTCTATGGGGGAACTTTTAACTTGTTTAACTACACATTGAAAAAACTTGGAAGAGAAGTAAAGTTTGTAGATTCATCAAATCCCGAAAACTTTAAAAAAGCTGCAGATAAAAAAACAAAAGCCTTTTACTTAGAATCAATCGGTAATCCAAAAAATAATGTGAACGATTTTGAGGAAATAGCTAAAATTGCTCACGAACTAGGTGTACCTCTAATAATTGACAATACAGTAGCACCATACATCTTTAACCCTTTTGATCACGGTGCTGATATAGTTGTTTATTCGCTCACCAAATTTATTACTGGAAATGGTACAAGTATTGGTGGAGCTATAGTGGAAAAGGGCGATTTTAACTGGGCAAACGGAAATTTCCCAGAATTTACTAATCCAGATGAGTCTTACCACGGACTTGTTTACTGGGATGCATTTGGCAATCATAATGATGCTATAGCTAAAGGTGCTGCTTTTACCTCAAAAATAAGACTTCAGCTTTTGAGAGATATGGGTGCCTGCATTAGCCCTTTTAATGCCTTTATGATAATCGAAGGGCTTGAAACTCTACCTTTAAGGATGAAAAAACATTGTGAAAATGCTTTAGAAGTAGCAAAATTTCTTGAAAAACACCCAAAAATCAGCTGGGTTAATTATCCAGGATTAGAAAGTCACCCTGATCATAAAAATGCCAAAAAATATTTAAAAAATGGTTTTGGCGCTATAATAGGTTTTGGTGTTAAAGGTGGATATGAAGCAGGGAAAATATTTATAAATTCTATCAAAATGATTTCTCATTTAGCCAATATAGGTGATGCTAGATCTCTTGTAATTCATCCTGCAAGCACAACCCACCAACAGCTTACACCTGAGCAAAGATTAGCAACAGGTGTAACAGATGATTTTATACGTCTATCCGTTGGGATTGAAAATGTTGAAGATATAATTGAGGATATTGGCCAAGCATTAAACCAAATTTAAGGGGGAAATAATGAAATTTTTTGAATCAAACTTCCAATCTATTGGCAATACACCTACTGTCGAGCTAAAAAATATAAATAAAAATCTAAACGGTAAATTATACGCAAAATTAGAAAATAGAAACCCATCCTTTTCTGTAAAAGATAGAATAGGTTATTCCATGATTATGGACGCTTTATTCAACAAAAAACTTAAAGAGGAGATGACAATAATTGAACCAACAAGCGGCAACACAGGTATAGCCCTTGCAATGATGGGCGCATCTCTTGGTTTCAAGGTTATGCTTGCAATGCCAGAATCAATGAGTATCGAAAGACGTGCAATTATGCAAATGTATGGCGCTGAACTTTTACTGACACCAGCAGAAAAAGGGATGAAAGGGGCAATTGATGCAGCAAATGAATTACTGAAAAATGAACCAGATAAATTTTTTATGCCATCACAATTTGACAACCCTGCAAACCCAAAGATTCATGAAGCAACTACGGGACCTGAAATATACTATGCTTTAAACGGCAAAATCGATTATTTTGTTGCAGGTGTTGGAACTGGCGGGACTCTTAGTGGAACAAGTAGATTTTTAAAGCGGGTAACCTTTAACAAAATTAAATCTATTGCTGTTGAGCCAGCAAATAACCCTGCAATCTCATACTTTTTAAATAAAAAAGATTTCACACCTGCACCCCATAAAATACAGGGAATAGGAGCAGGTTTTATCCCTAAAAATTTGGATTTAAGCATCGTTGACGACGTAATTACCATTGAAGATGAAGAAGCTATAGACTTTGCAAGAAGGTTATTTAAAGAAGAAGGTATTATGGCTGGCATTTCATCGGGAGCAAATTTTGCTGCTGCTTATAAAATAGCACAAAAAAAAGAGAACAAAGATCTAAGCATAGTTTTCATTGTTTGTGATACTGGTGAAAGATATCTCAGTACAGACCTATTTCAAAAAATTTAACAGCAAGTTAGGGGGTTATCCTCTAACTTGTTATTCTTTTTATTTAATTTTTTATGTATTACAACTTTTTTGCGATTATCTTTTATGACATCAATAAAATCCACTAATTTTGATACGAGATAAAGTCCTCTACCGTAATCTAAAAAAAGATCAGGTTTTTCTGGAATTTTTAAATTAAATAAATCCCCTTCATCAGAAACTTCTACAATTAAATTTTCATTTTCAACTTTGCAACTTATAGAGACGTTCTTCTTTGGGTCATTTTGATTTCCATGAATTACTGCATTATTCAATAACTCAGCGATAATCAACCTTATAAAATATAATTCCTTATCACCTAAACCATAACTTTTTAAATTTTCACAAATTTTCTCAGCTACCTTATTTACTTTTCTAAGATCTGATTCAATTTCAAAAGTTAGATTTATTTTAACTCCCCTCCAAAATTTCTTTTACTGCTTCATCATAATCTTTTACAATTTCTAATGCTCTAATAAGCCCTGTGGTTATAAATATTGACAGTACCTTATCATTATTAGTAACTATTTTAAAAATAGCACCTTTCTGCTTGGCCTCTTTATAGAAAAATACAAGGACGCTCAATGATGTACTATCCATATATTCAACATTATTTAAGTCCAAAATAATCTTTGCACCTTCAACAATATCTTTAACAACAACATCTTTCAATTCTCCCACAACCGAAGCATCTATACGCAGAGAATTTACTTTAAATGTTATAATACCGTTTTCTTCTTTTCTTAATATATCCATATCTTAGCCCCCTTAGTATATTTTAATTATATCACTATATAGCTATTAATCAAGCCAATTATAATGCTGGTATCCCCCAATTTTTTCATAAAATGAATTAATTTTATTGTTAAATTTATTTATCATTATATAATACAAATAAAAAATGAGGATTAAAAATGGAAACTGTATATGTTATAGGGCATAAAAATCCAGACACTGATTCAATTTGTTCTGCTTACTGCTATGCAAAATTAAAAAATCAAATTGATAAATCTCGCAGCTATATACCGGCAAGATGTGGGAATTTAAACGATCAAACTAAATATATTTTTAATCGACTCAATTTAACCCCTCCAGTGTTAATAAAAGATGTTTATCCAAAAGTAAGCGATTGTATGACCAAAAAAGTTATTTATTCAAATATAAACGATCCTATCTTTGATGTTATGAACAATATAAATAAATTAAAAATTCGACTTACACCAATATTAAATGACGAAAACGATTTAAAAGGTATTGTAAGTATCCTAGAAATTACAGATTTTTATATAGGTAAACAAGAAATAAACATAAGACCAAGTTATCTTTTTAGAATAGAAAATTTCCAAAAAGTACTAAATTGTGAGCTTATAAAAGAAGGTCGTAATAAAGAATTTAATGCACATATTTTAGTAGGTGCGATGCCTTTTAATAGATTTAAAGAGCAATTTGATGCACTCAATCCTGAAAATATTGTATTAATAGTAGGTAGAAGAGTTGATATTATAGAATATGCTGCAAGCAAACAGATCCCTGCAATTATAATAACCGGCTTAAAAGACAGATCTGAACTTGAAGGGATAAATATAGACAACTATCAAGGGTCAATAATCATATCATATCATGACACTGCTGAAACTGTTAGAAAAACCATTTTTAGTGTCCCAGCAAAATATGTGATGAGTAGCAATTTCCCCGTATTAAAAAAAGAGATGTATTTAGATGAAGCAAAGGATATTTTAATCAATGAAAATCGTAGGGGTTTGCCTGTCGTTGATGATAACGGAAAATTAGTTGGGATTCTAACTAGATCTGATCTTATTAAGAGATTTAAACAAAAATTGATTCTGATGGATCATAATGAGCTTAGCCAAGCAGTAGATGGTGCAGAAACCGCAGAAATAATTGAAATAATTGACCACCACAGACTCGGTACAATCAAAACTAACACTCCGATTTTCTTTTATGCAAAACCTCTTGGGAGTACGTGCTCCTTAGTTTATGAACTTTTCGAACATCACAAACAACATGTAGATGAAATTACAGCAACTCTACTTTTGAGTGGAATCCTTTCAGATACTGTGGTATTAAAATCACCCACAACGACAAAAAGAGATATAGAAATTGCTAAACAGTTAGCAAAAATAGCTCACTTAGATATAAACGATTATGGAAAAGAAATATTTAGTGTTACAGCAAATTTTGATAATTTAGATGTGGAAAAAGCTATATTAACTGATTTTAAAACATATAATGAATATAATGTAAATTTTGGAATTGGGCAAATAGAGGTTGTAACCTTGGATGGATTTGAAAATATAAAGGATAAAATAAAGGAAAATCTGCAAAATGTTAAGTCTGAAAAAGCTTTAGACTGGACGATGTTGCTTATCACTGATATTATAAGTGGTAACAGTATCTTAGTAACATCAAATTTCAAACCTGCAGAAAATTTGTTTATTTATCAAAAGATTGATGACTCAGTATTTTATCTAAAAAATGTGCTTTCAAGAAAAAAACAATTATTACCTGAAGTTTTAAGAGTTTTAGAAGAGTTGAGTTTAAATAAAAAATAAAATAGAATATAATCATGGAGGTGATTTATGAACGAATGTATCTATAAACATATTTTAGTAATGACAGATTTTAGTGATGATTCATTAAACGCTATTAGAGTGGCAGCAAATTTAGCTAAATCATGTAAAAGTAAACTGACAATACTTCATGTTGCACACGACGAAAGCCAGTTAAAGTTATATGTTAACGAAAAAGAATTTGAAAATATACGTAAACGTCTCGATGAAGAAATTAATAATCAACTTAAAGAACTAAATAAATCAGTCCCTTTATTAAATGAATTAGACGTTTCGTATATAATAAGAAGAGGGATACCATACGTGGAAGGGCTTTTAGAAATAGAAAAAGGTGACTACGACCTCGTAGTAATCGGTTCTCATGGTAAAACTAGCATAAAGAAATTTTTCTATGGAAGTACTGCTGAAAAAATAGTTAGAAGGGCCCCAATAAGCGTATTAGTCACAAGAAAAAATTGATAACGAATAATTTTTAGATTGTATTAAATTTCATCTTCGATGCTTATTGAGTAAATTACTCTATAATAGATTGCTTCGTTGCTTCTGTTCATTGCAATAACCCCTAAATGCAGTCATTGCAAGTGCAGCGAAGCAATCTTATTAACTTAAACAAATATATTCAAAGCTTTCTATTGATATTAAAATTATAATTATTGATCGTTTGCAGCTTCGTTAATAAATTCCAATGGATTTACCGGCACGCCGTTTACAAGAACTTCATAATGTACATGGGGGCCTGTGCTATGCCCAGAGCTACCAACTTTTGCTATAATATCACCCTTTTCAACGCGTTGTCCTACCTTGACAAGAACTTTACTATTGTGAGCATATCTTGTCACATACCCAAAACCATGATCTATAGTAACCAGCTTACCATACCCAGGTTTATAACCTGCATATATTACGATACCTTTTGCTGTAGCTCTAACAGGAGCACCATATCTTGCAGCTATATCAATCCCTTCATGGAAGACTCTTCTACCTGTAAATGGTGATATACGATAACCAAACTTACTTGATATCCAGCCTCTAACTGGCCAAATAGATGGAGTAGAAAGCGTCATAAGCCTTTGTTCTTCTAAAAAGTTTATAAGCTCAGAAAGACTATTCTGTTTCTTTTCAATCTCTGTTGATAATGATAGCAACGTATTATTCAAATCGTTAAAAAATTCGCTCTCTTTTCTTTCTGCAGTTGCTGAGTAATCCCTCAAAATATCTATCTCTTTACCACCTACAGCAAGCTTTTTGGTTTTTTCATCGGCATATTTTGCTAATTCTCTAACCTGTTTTTCAAGATCCTCAAGATAAACAAGTTTTGATTCAATCTCATTCACTTTTTTTGCATATTCAGTTAATCTAATTTTGAGAAGTTCATTCTCACTCTTATAAGAAAGCATCTGCTTTCTTTCAGAGTACAGTTTAGATAAGAGTCCTAACGATATAATAGTAATAGTAAAAACAATAACTAATGAAATTATAGCAGTACTTAAAGTCTTTTTCTTAAAGGAAAAAGACCTTACCTCTTTTTGCCCTGCTTCATCAAATACTAATAAAGTTAATTTTTTATTCTTTTTGGACATAACCAAGAACTATACCATTTATATTAAGTTGTCAATAACTTATTAAAAAGCTTGCATAAACAAAAACAAAAAAATAGGGGGAATACCCCCCATTGTCTATAAGTTATAAAAAGCTTTTAAACCTGGATAAATGGCTTGATCTAATAATTCATCCTCAATTCTGAGTAACCTATTGTATTTACAAACTCTATCAGTCCTACATGCTGATCCTGTTTTTATTTGACCTGCATTTACTGCAACTGCTAAGTCAGCAATTGTTGTATCCTCTGTTTCTCCAGATCTATGAGAAATAACACATGTATAACCAGCTCTTTTAGCAGTTTCTATTGCAGCTAAAGTTTCAGTTAAAGTTCCAATCTGATTGAGTTTAATTAAAATCGAATTGGCTACCTTGTTTTCAATACCTCTTATCAACCTTTCAGTATTAGTCACAAATAAATCATCGCCTACAAGCTGAATTTTACCACCAAGTGCTTCAGTCAACTTTTTCCATCCATCCCAATCTTCTTCTGCTAATCCGTCCTCAATACTGATTATTGGATATTTAGCAATTAAATACTGATAAAACTCAATTAACTCCTCAGCACTTTTTTCGGGCTCTTTCTCAGCTGCAAGAATGTATTTTCCATTTTTATAAAGCTCACTTGAAGCGACATCTAGTGCAAGATATATATCTTCTCCAGGTTTATATCCAGCTTTCTCAATAGCCATAAGAATCACTTCTAAAGCTTCTTCGTTTGATTTAAGATTTGGAGCAAAACCACCTTCATCACCAACAGCAGTATTATATCCTTTTTCACTTAAAACCTTTTTTAGTGCATGAAATGTCTCAACACCCATTCTTAAAGCTTCTCTAAAACTGTTTGCTCCAACAGGCATAATCATAAACTCTTGAATATCCACGTTATTATCCGCATGCTTACCACCGTTTAAAATATTCATCATAGGTACTGGCAACTGATGAGCAAAAACACCACCTATATATCTGTACAAGGGAAGTTCTAAAGCGTTTGCTGCTGCCTTAGCACACGCAAGTGAAACCCCAAGAATAGCATTTGCACCAATCTTGGATTTATTTTCAGTTCCATCCAAGTCACACAAAATATCATCAATTAATTTTTGCTCTAATACATCAATCCCTTCAAGCTCCTCAGCAATAATTTCATTAACATTCTGGACAGCTTTTAAAACACCCTTGCCATTGTAACGAGAGGGATCACCATCTCTTAACTCAACAGCTTCAAACTCGCCAGTTGATGCCCCCGATGGAACTGCAGCAACTCCTACAAAGCCACCACTTGTTACAACTTCTACTTCTACAGTCGGATTACCACGAGAATCCAATATCTCTCTAGCATAGATATCAATTATATCTGTCATGAAAAACCCCCTAATTAATTTTGATTACATTTTATTTATATTGAAAATTTAACAAAAACACAATATTATTTACCCACTTAAAATCAAATTTTTTAAAAGGAGTTATAATTGTACGAAATCCCTAATTTAGTATATGCCGATAAAAACGGAAATATTTATGACCACCCTGAACTTAAAATGGTGGTTAGAAGTGAAAATTATAATTTTGTTCCATATGAGTTAGAGTTAATAGAGATCCCAGATTGTACGACCTTTTATTACTTACCTGGGACTCATCCAATAGCTTACAACCAAGAAAAAGCTTCTTTAGAAGAATTTACTAGAGGGTATGCATTATCAGTTTTTTTACCCCCTGGGTATTTAAGATTATTTTTGCCAGCTTATAAAAAATATACCGATCAGATATTTCCTTTATACGCATACACAGCAGTAGGCTGGCTAAACGGAAAATTTGTAGTCCCTGCAATTAAAGTGGACAAAGATAACAAATGGAATCCAAAACTTTTTGACTTTACAAATAGATTAAAATCTAAAGTAGACGCAGTAATACAAAAGTATCCCGACAATAGACTTTATAAACAGTTATCAAAATGTGCGTTAGAATATCATTGCACAGCTGCAAAAAATGTATTTTACGGGAGATGGGAATGCCCAATGCCTACTTCCCCTACCTGTAACAGTCGATGTGTAGGATGTATTTCACTTCAACCAGCCGAATGTTGCCCTTCACCTCAACAAAGGATTGATTTTATCCCTACAGTTGATGAAATTGTAGAAGTAGCTTTAAATCATTATGAAGTAGCTGAAGATCCAATCATCAGTTTTGGCCAGGGGTGTGAAGGAGATCCAATAATGGTTGCTGATATAATAGCTAAGGCAATATCTATTATCAAGAAAAAAGCACCCGATCTCACAATAAACTTTAACTCCAACTGCAGTAACCCTGAAAAAATGAAAATGATTTACGATGCTGGTGTTGATAGTATTAGAGTAAGTATAAACAGCTTTGTAGAAACCACCTATAATTCTTATTACAATCCTGTTGGTTATAAATTAGATGACGTTTTAAAAAGTATCGAACTTGCAAATAAATACAATGTCTATGTATCGCTAAATTACCTAATGATGCCTGGGATAAATGATAGAGAAAGTGAAATAAACGCATTGATAGACTTTTTATCAGCATACAAAGTAGAATTAATTCAGTTAAGAAATCTAAATATCGATCCGGATTATTTATTTTCCAAACTAAAATTTAAAACCGAAGAGATAATTGGGCTAAAAAATATGCTAAAATTAATTAAGAAGAAGTTTAAACATATAAAGTTTGGCTATTTTAATAGACCAAAAAAAGATTTTTATAAAGATTTTGGTCTGCCAAACTTAAAAACGAGGAGGAAAAAATGAAAAAGTTTTTTGTTTTTATGTTCTTAGCACTTTTTGTTATAAGCTCTTATGCTAAAGACCTCGAATTTACAATCCCAATCGACCAAGATGATTTTAAGGATCTCTCTAAAGAACTTGGTGTTGCTTTGCAATTTAACCCAATGTCACCTGCCGAACCATTAGGAATAACTGGGTTTGATGTGGCTGCAGAATTGGT
Source organism: Deferribacter desulfuricans SSM1 (assembly GCF_000010985.1). NCBI lineage: Bacteria > Pseudomonadati > Deferribacterota > Deferribacteres > Deferribacterales > Deferribacteraceae > Deferribacter > Deferribacter desulfuricans. The sequence goes on along the minus strand of NC_013939.1, from coordinate 202,148 downwards.
ATTAACTGATATTGATGATGGGAAAAAATATTGGAAAGCTATATTTTCTGATAAAGACCCTTACTCATACATCCCTGTACCTAGAATTCATGTCCAAAAAGGGTTACCATTCGGTATTGATGTTGGAGGTATGTACACTTACGTGCCAAATACAAATATAAGACTTTGGGGACTCGAACTTAAATATGCAATTTTAAAAGGTAATATGGCAATGCCTGCTATCGCAATAAGAGGCGCTTTTTCAAAGCTCGAAGGTGTTGACGAACTTGATGTAAATACACAATCTTTAGACCTGATGATTAGTAAAGGTTTTTTGATGCTTACACCGTATGCGGGGATAACTGCTTTAAGGGTAAATACAAAAGAGCATTCAGACCTCGTTGATCTTGATGATGAACACAACACAATATACAGAGGTTTTGTTGGTTTACAATTTTCACCATTTCCACTATTCGTTATAAATGCAGAAGCTAGTATGGGTACTGTTAATCAATACGGAATAAAAATAGGGTTGAGGTTTTAAATGATACAATACGATTTTTTAGTTATCGGTAGTGGAGCTGCAGGATTAAGAGCCGCTGTTGGTCTTGCCCAACACGGCTCAGTAGCTTTAATAACAAAATCAAGCGTAGGTGAAGGCAGTTCTGAACATGCGCAGGGCGGTGTAGCAGTAGTTTTATCAGATGAAGACGATATAGTATTACATTACGAAGATACTATAGTAGCAGGAGATGGACTCTGTGATAAAAATGCCGTAATGACTTTAGTGGATGAAGGACCTCACTATATCAAAGAGCTAATTGGCTGGGGAGCAAAATTTGATATGGTTGGCGATCATTTAGACTTTACAAGAGAAGCTGCTCACTCAGTAAACAGGATAATTCATGCTCATGGTGATGCAACAGGATTTGAAATAGTTAGAGCATTAAAAGAATATTCTACAAAGATAAAAAATATAACATTTATACCAGATACCTTTGTAATAGATTTAATTGTCAATAATAACGAGGTTTTTGGTGTAACTGTTATTGACGAAAACTCAAAAGAGATATACCCCATTTTCTCTAAAGGAGTTATTTTAGCAACCGGTGGTGCTGGTAGAATATTTAAAAGGACTACAAACCCAGAAGTTGCAACTGGTGATGGAATAGCCATAGCATTTAGAGCAAAGGCAACTGTTAAGGATTTAGAGTTTTATCAGTTTCATCCAACAGCTTTGCATCTAAAAGGTGCACCTGCTTTCTTATTAAGTGAATCAATGCGAGGCGAAGGTGGCATTTTAAGAAATATAAACAAAGAGAGATTTTGTTTTAACTACCACGAAAAAGGGGAATTAGCTCCTCGAGATGTAGTCAGTAGAGCAATATTTTTTGAAATGCAAAAAACGGATGCTGAGCATGTTTATCTTGATATGACTCATCTTGATTGCAATTTTGTGAAAAATCGTTTCCCAAAAATTTACAACACTTTGAAAAATTATGGAATTGATATAACTAAAGATTTAATCCCGGTTAGCCCAGCTGCCCACTATTATATGGGTGGAATTGAAACCGATATATGGGGTAGAACTAATATCACAGGATTATATGCATGTGGAGAATGTGCTTGTACAGGTGTTCATGGAGCAAATAGGCTTGCAAGCAATTCTCTATTAGAAAGCGTTGTCTTCGGTGCAAGGTCTGCAAAGGCTGCAGCCATTGATTTAAAAAACAAAAAGGTAACAAGCTTTGATATACCTATCAACAAGTATAGTGATTGTAATATAGATAAAGATAAATCAGAATTACAAGAAGTAATGTGGAAAAATGCAAGTATTGTAAGAGATGAAAACTCACTAAATGAAGCACTAAACTTTATTGATTTAAAATTAAAAAATACCGGCAAAAATGCTGTGTGTAGAAACTGTCTCGAATATTTTAATATGCTACAGGTAGCAAAGTTAATGGTAATTGCAGCAAAAAATAGAAAAGGTAGTAGAGGTGCACATTTTAGAAAAGACTACCCAGAAAAAATCAAAGAAAACTGGCATATAGTTTTTGAAAATGGCGAATTTAATCCCATTATCAGATAATAAAAAACCTTTTGCAACAGCTGATGGTTCAATAAGTTTTTACAATATCGATTACAAAGAAGGCTACCATGCAAAGTCTATCGGTGCATACACGGAAAGTTTGCATAAATTTGTAATTCCTTCTGAAATCGGGAAAAAATGCAATGAAAAACATTCAATATGGTTGTTAGATATTTTTTTTGGATTAGGTTACAATATTGCTACTACCATAGAATTCCTTGAGAGAAAAAATATAGAATCTAAAATAAATATTGTATCCATTGAAAAGGATGAATCTTTAATAAAATTAGTAAAAACCTACAATATCCTATGGCCTAAGAAAGGGTACTCAATACTAAAAAAACTCATCGATAATAAATCTTACAAAAACTACAATCTATTTTTAATTATTGACGATTTTTATAGAACCACAAAATACATAAACTGTAAGTTTGATATAATATATTTTGACCCATTTAGTATTTCTAAAAATCCAGAGATGTGGCAAATCCCTGTATATAAAAAACTATACGAAATATTGGATGAAGATGGTTGTATCGTAACATATTCTTGCAGAGATAAAATAAGAAAAGATTTTTATAAAGTTGGATTAATCCCATACGAAACAAAAAAGTTACCAGACGCTTTTCAACCTGGGACCGTATTTTACAAAAGGTTGAGGCTCTAAAATGACTCAAGAAGAAAAAGCAAAAATTTTAGCCAAAAAATATAAATACAAAGAGCTAATATTAAAGAAAAAGATTAAGATAAAATCGCTGGATACTGCTAAAAAAATAGTAGGAGTCGATACAGCTTATCACTTATACCAACAAATTGAATCTGATAAAAATAGCAAATCATAAAAAAAGCCCCATAAAAGGGGCTTTTTTTAATAATACTTATATTTTTCTTTTAGCTTTCTAACAAGCTTCTGCTGCTTCCTTCTTGCTTTTAGAAGCTTCTTTCTTCTAACCTCTGTAGGCTTTTCGTAATAAGTGTGCCTTTTAATTTCACGAATAAGCCCTTCTCTTTCCACCTTCTTCTTAAGAAGCTTCAAAGCATAGTCGATGTTATCACCATCGACCTTTACAATAGCGTTAACTGCCAAAGGAATCACCCCTTTTCTAATTTTTTTTAAATACTATTTCAAAAACTTCATCAATCGCTTTCACCAAGTGAAAACGGATGTCTCTTTTAACATCAGCTGGGATTTCTGTCAAGTCCTTATTATTCTCAGCTGGCAAAATAACATCTTTTAATTTTGCTCTATGAGCTGCCAACACTTTTTCCTTGATACCTCCAACAGGAAATACCTTACCACGCAAGGTAATCTCACCTGTCATCGCAACCCTACAATTTACAGGATTATCAGTAAGAGCAGACATAATAGCAGTCGCAATAGTAATACCTGCTGATGGTCCATCTTTTGGAACTGCACCTTCAGGGACATGAATATGCATATCAAACTCTTTAAACCTATAGTCAGGTATTTGATACTTACCGGCACGGCTTTTAACAACAGTCAATGCTGCTTGAGCTGATTCCTGCATCACCTCACCTATTTGCCCTGTAATTGCCATTTTTCCATTACCTTCGAAAATCGCTACTTCTGTTTGTAAAATTTCACCACCATAAGGGGTCCATGCAAGCCCAGTTGCTACTCCAACCTCATAATCTTCTTCAACCTCTTCAATCCTGTATTTCCTAATACCTAAATATTTCTCTATATTTTTACTACTTATTACAACTCTTTTAATATTTTCTTCACTAACTAACCTTTTCACCCCTTTTCTTACCAGAGCTGCAATTTCTCTTTCTAAATTCCTTACACCTGCTTCACGGGTATAATACCAAATCAATTCATTAATCGCCGAATCAGTAATCTTTACTTTTTCCGCATCAATTTTATGTTCATTTAACTGTTTTGGAATTAAAAATTTCTTAGCTATATTAAACTTCTCTTTTTCAGTATATCCAGATATATAAATCACTTCCATTCTATCAAGCAAAGCCGAGGGAATCGTTTCTGTTGTATTTGCCGTTGTTATAAAAAATACCTTTGACAGATCAAACTCAACTTCTAAATAGTGATCCATGAAAGAGCTATTTTGCTCTGGATCTAACGCCTCTAATAATGCAGAAGATGGATCACCTCTAAAATCAGAACCCAATTTATCAATCTCATCTAGCAAAAATACAGGATTCATACTTTTTGCTTTTCTCATCGACTGAATTAATTTGCCAGGTAGCGCACCTATATATGTTCTTCTATGCCCTCTGATTTCCGCTTCGTCTCTAACACCCCCGAGACTAATCCTTACAAAATTTCGACCAAGGGCCTCAGCAATAGATTTTGCTAAAGATGTTTTACCAACTCCTGGCGGACCTACAAAACATATAATTGGGCCTTTTATATCAGGAGAAACTTTTCTAACAGCCAAAAACTCCAATATTCTCTCTTTAACCTTTTCCAACCCATAATGATCTCTATCAAGAATCTCCTCAGCCTTTTTTATATCTATCTTGTCCTCCGTATAAACACCCCAAGGAAGATTAACAAGCCAATCAAGATAATTTCTAACTACAGTAGTTTCAGCACTCATTGGAGGCATAATTTTCAATTTTCTCAACTCTCTTGCGGCTTTCTCTTTTACCTCTTCAGGCATCTCAAGCTCGTTAATTTTCGCTTCGATCTCTTCAATATCCGCTTTTAAATCATCCTCTCTACCAAGTTCTTTCTGAATTGCTTTAATTTGCTCATTTAGGTAGTATTCTCTTTGAGCTTTAGACATTTGAGCTTTGACTCTATGCTTTATTCTCTCATCGATTTTGGCAATTTCAATCTCTGTTTGCAAAAGTTCAATAAGTTTTTCAGCTCTTTCCACAACAGAATCAATCTCTAAAACAGTTTGGAGATCATTTAATCTTATTTGCAAATTAGATGCTATTAGATATGTTATTTTATTAAGGCTTGAAATATCTTTTAGCGTTTCATAAACTTCTGCAGGAACTTTTTTAGAAACCTTAATATACTCTTCAAAAGTTTTTAACAACGTTTCTTTTAATGGGTTATGTAAATGCTCATCAGTAGTAATAATATCTTCTAACTCTTCAATCTCAACAAAAACCGTTTCCTCATCATCGATAAAATTTATTACTTTCCCTCTTTTAACACCTTCAACAAGTATTTTAATTGTATTATCAGGAAGTTTTAAAACTTGAAGAATCTCAGCTACAACACCTACTTGATTGATATCTTCAAATTTAGGCTTATCAATTTTTGAATCTTTTTGTAAAGATAAAAATATTTTTCTATCTGTATCTTCTGCTACTTTAACAGCAGATATCGATTTTGGCCTTCCCACAAAAACAGGAACAATCATGTATGGAAAAACCACCAAATCTCTAAGTGGAATCATTGGATACTGTTCTATATTTACCATTTAAAACCCCAATCTTTTTATTTTAATGATTTTTTTAATTATAAGATTATTTAAACCTTGTATCTCAAACAACTAAATTTATTCACAAAATCCTTTTTGTATTATGAACATCAAAATGTTAAATATATGGAAAAGGGGTCAGCATAAATTATGCTGACTCCTTTTTATTTTCAAAAATTAATATCGGTTCAGCCTTCTTATTTATTACATCTTCATTTACAATACACTCTTTTAAACCATCCATTGATGGTATTTGATACATTAGATCAAGCATAGCTTCTTCTACAATTGATCTCAAACCTCTTGCACCAGTTTTCCTCGCAATAGCCTTTTTAGCAATAGCTCTTAAAGCACCTTGTGTAAACGTCAACTTCACATTATCAAGCTTAAATATTTCCTGAAATTGCTTAACAAGTGAGTTTTTAGGCTCTGTCAATATCTTTATAAGTGCCTCTTCATCTAAATCATGAAGCGTAGCAATAACAGGTAATCTTCCAACGAATTCAGGGATTAATCCATATTTTATCAAATCTTCAGGTTGAACTTGTCTTAAAATCTCATCTCTTGATAATTTATTTTGATTTTCTATTTCAGAGTTAAAACCTAACGATTTTTTACCAATCCTTCTTTTTATTACCTCTTCAAGGCCTGCAAAGGCTCCTCCACAAATAAACAAAATGTTTGTAGTATCAATCTGTAAGTACTCTTGATGAGGATGCTTTCTGCCACCTTGAGGAGGGATATTTGCTACAGTCCCTTCAATAATTTTCAAAAGTGCTTGCTGTACACCTTCTCCACTAACATCACGAGTAATAGAAGGGCTATCTGTTTTTCTAGAAATTTTATCGATTTCATCAATGAAAATTATACCTTTAGACGCTCTTTCTATATCATAATCTGCTGCCTGAATCAGTTTTAATACTACATTTTCAACATCCTCACCCACATAACCAGCTTCAGTCAAAGTGGTAGCATCAGCAATAGCAAACGGTACATTTAATATTTTAGCTAGAGTTCTCGCGAGCAAGGTTTTACCCGTCCCAGTTGGGCCTATCATTAAAATATTTGATTTCTCTATCTCAACATCAGTTTTCTTACCAAAAAGTATCCTTTTATAATGATTATAAACCGCAACACTCAAAACACGCTTTGCATCATCCTGCCCTATTACATATTCATCAAGCTTTGCCTTAATCTCTGCAGGCTTTATTAATTTAATCTCGGTATCTTCAGCATTTTCCTTCATATCTTCTTGTATGATTTCAGAGCATAGCTCTACGCACTCATCACAAATATAGACACTTGGTCCTGCTATCAACTTCTTAACTTCGTCCTGACTCTTTCCACAGAAAGAACAGAACAACGAATTCTTTTTACTCATAATATTAACACCTCTATAATTTTACTCCTACACCTAAACAAAAATAAACTCATCAACTATATTATCAACCTCTTTTTTCAATACAATCGTCAATCAAGCCATACTCTTTAGCTTCCATTGCACTCATAAAGAAATCTCTATCAGAATCCATTTCAATCTTTTCGATAGGTTGACCTGTATTTTTTGAAAGTATCTCATTCAACATCTTTTTCATTCTTAATATCTCATTTGCATGGATTTCAATATCTTTTGCCTGCCCTTGAAAGCCACCAAGAGGTTGATGAATCATAATCCTAGCATTTGGTAAAGCAAAACGTTTCCCTTTTGCCCCACTTGACAAAAGCACAGCCGCCATACTTGCAGCCTGACCTATACATATTGTAGATACATCTGGTTTAATATAGTTCATAGTATCATAAATTGCCAAACCACTTGTTATTACACCACCTGGACTGTTAATATAAAGATAAATATCTTTATCAGGGTCCTCAGCTTCTAAAAATAACATTTGAGCAATCACAACATTTGCAACATTATCATCTATAGCTGTACCTAAGAATATAATTCTATCTTTTAAAAGTCTTGAATAAATATCATAAACTCTTTCACCTCTACCAGTTTGCTCTACCACATAAGGCACATAAAAACTCATAATACTACTCTCCATCTTTCTCTTCTTTATCTTTCTCTTTATTTTCACTCTTCTTCATAGCTTCTTCCGCAGCTTTTTTAGCTTTTTCCTCTTCTTCTTTTTTCCTTCTAGCTCTCTCCTCTTTTGTAACAACTTTCTCTTCAACTTTATTCTTACTGATTATAAAATTGAATATTTTATCTGTTAGCAAATTATTTTTAATATTATTGATGCCGCCATAAGATTCTAATTCCTTTTTGTAATCATCAACATTCCTTTTCAACTTATTTGCAAGCTCTTCTATTTTCTTATCAATCTCTTCTTGAGTCACATCAATATTCTCTTTTTCAGCGATTTTATTTAAAATCAATCCACTTTTAACCTGTTTTTCGGCTAAATTCCAATAATGCTCAACAAGTTTCTCTTTATCAAATCCAAGTTGCTCTGCACTTACTCCATACATATACTGGTATTGCTGCATGGTTTGTGTAGCAAGTCTTTCCGCCTGCTCTCTTATTAAAGTATCTGGGATATCAAAAGAGTTAGCCTCTATAAGTTTTTCAATTATTTGCTCATACAGATTTTCTTTTGCAATCTGCTGAACCTCTTCTTCTAACTCTTTTCTGATTTTATTTTTGAGATCTTCTAATGTTTCACATTCTTCATCAACATCTTTGGCAAACTCATCATCTAATTTTGGCTCAACCCTTTTCTTAACCTCTTTTAAATTAATTTTAAAAGTAGCAGTTTTTCCAGCGAGATTTTTTTCATAATAGTCTTCTGGAAATTTAACCTCTATCTCAAACTCTTCACCACTTTTGTGTCCAATTAAACCATTCTCAAAATCTTTTAAAAGAGTATTTGAGCCCACAACAAAGGAATAATCCTTAGCACTGCCACCTTCAAAAGGTTCGCCATCAACATAACCTTCAAAATCAATCACAACCATGTCCCCATTTTCTACAGTTGCGTCCTCTTTAGGCTCATAAGAAATATTTTGAGTTTTTAATTTTTCCAAAACCTCGTTTACATCATCTTCAGTAACTTCATCTATCTCTTTTACAAACTCAAACCCATCAATCTTTTCAACATCATATTCAGGAAAAACATCCACATAAACTTTAAAAGTGATAGGCTCCCCCTCTTCAAAATTCACATCTTTAACATTAGGGGAACTCAGTGGATTTATCTTATGCTCTGTCAAAGCTTGAATTATTGAATCATTTATAACTTTTTCAAGTGCATTCACACTGATTCTATGCTTAAACTGCTTTAAAACTATACTCTTTGGAGCTTTCCCTTTTCTAAACCCTGGGATGTTTACTGTTGGAGCAATCTTTTTATATTCTGCCTCAAAAGCCTCGTTATACTTCTCCACAGGTATTTCAATAGATAACTCTTTTTGTGATTTCTCTGCATTTTTTACTTCTACTTTCATACTCTCCCCTTTTCTTTATAGGATTTTTTGGTACAGAAATTGTACCATTTTTTTACAGTAAACTGTATCTATAGTTTTAAAAAAAGTTAAAATCAAGTATTTTTTCAAGCCATGATCTCAACTATACAAAAAACAACTTCTATCTCTCTCGTTAAAACTTACAATATGATTAATTAAAGTAAATAGCCTGGATAGCACCACATTTTGGACAAATATCATAATACTCTAAATAAGTCTCTTCACATTTTTTACATATATACTTTCTGTCACTAACCACACTTTTTAAAACAGGTTCATTTATAAGCTCTAAATATTTTTCTAAAACAATATTGTACCTCTTACCATCTGAAATATAATCTGCAAGCAAACTTTTGGCCTTATCTAATTCACCTTTTTTACTAAAATAATTTGCTAAGAATAAATAATACAACGGATTTTCATTTTTTTGAGAAACTTTTTTAATACACTCTTTCACAAAAACATCTAGTTTTTCATCATCAAAATATATATTAGAAACTTTATTAAGGTCTTCCATAGAGTAAAATATGTCATAATTTATAATATTTTTTATTTGCTCATAAATTAGCTTTTTGTTTTTCAAAGTTGTATATTCTTCAAGTAATTTATAATTTGCCAATCTGAAAGCCGCAAAATAACCTAAACTCTTTTTTAATAATTTTATCCTTTTCTTAATGTCGCTCTGATTTTCTGATAGTTTATAATAACAGTTAGCAACCTCTTTTGACACATCTTTTTTAGATATTTTTGAATATTTTAAATAACTCTTTATAGCAGACTCATAATCACCTTTATCAAAATATAATGAAGCAAGAAGTTTGAACAATACAGGTGATTTATCCATTTTAAGGAGATTGTTTAGATTGAAAAGTGCCTTATCATACTGTCCAGAAAGTTTGTAATCTAGAACCAGCTCATGTAAAATTTGTTTTTTCAAATCATCTTTAATATTTTTTTCACCTACAGCACTTTCATGAATATGAATTGCTTTTAAATATTCCCCTTTATTTCTGTACAAAGTTCCCAAAGCTACATACATTTCTACCATGTGGGTATTTTGCATCACTACTTCTTTGAGATCTTCAAGAGCTTTGTCATAATCTTGATTAATTAAGTGGCCAAATCCTTTTAAAAAATATTTTTTACTTTTATCATCCACATTTGTCCTCAACTTTGAAAATATCTTACTTAGTATCTTCATTATTCTTTTTATCTAACTCCTTAGTTAAAGGTAAGTTTTTCAACCTCGCAATCTCGTTTTCTAACTCTTTTTTCTCTTTTTTTAGTCTATTAATTTCCCTGCCAGTTTTCATCTTTTCAACAAAAGCGATAAAAGCTGTAATCAAAATCCCTAAAATAAAAGATGCTAAGATAACAACGAAGAGGGGAACCTGTATAGGCGGCTGATTAAAGAAATATTTTATGTCCACAAGCTGCATATTAAAAGCTGCAAACAAAGCAATTACTGCTATAATTAATGTTTTAATGATTGTCCCAACAATTTTCATAAATCCTCCAAATGTAATTCTTTATATATTTTATCATAAGTTTTTAAAATATGCTCTGAAATAACCTTTGTGCCAGCCAATGTGGGCATAAAATTTGTATCCCCGACCCATCTTGGAACAACGTGAAAATGAACATGATCAGCAATACCAGCACCTGCAGCTCTACCAATATTAAATCCAGTGTTAAAACCATCTGGCCTCATACACCTTTTCATAGCCTTTATACTTTTTTGCACCAATTTCATCATTTCCAACAACTCATTATCATTTAAATCCTCTAAATTCCCTGTATGCTTGTATGGAGCAACCATAAGATGACCATTATTATAAGGGAACAGGTTCATCATTATAAAAGAGTATTCGCCTCTAAACAAAATAAGGTTCTCTTTATCTTTTGTTTCTTTTGGTTTGTTGCAAAAGATACACCCCTCATCAATATGATCACCTGAAATATAAGTCATCCTCCAAGGAGCCCATAATCTATCCATCTACCACCTCATTATGAATATTGTCAGCAAGCTTATTCTATTATTTGACACTTTAAACTTTAGCGAAACAATCTGAGCAAATCGCTCTTTCTTAATTGAGTTACAGCTGCTCATCTCTTATTTCATCCACTATCTTACTCAATTTATCATAAATAACTATATCTGCTAAAGAATCATATGGGGTTGGAGTTTTGTTCAATATTACAACTTTTGCTCCAGCCCCTTTAGCATACCCAGGGAGTAACGCTGCAGGCATTACTACAAGGGAAGAACCCATAACGATAAATAAATCACAATTTTTTGAATATTCTACAGATTTTTCCAAAGTATCTGCGGGTAAAGATTCCCCAAAAAATACAACATCCGGCTTAATTATTCCACCACATTGAGGACAACTTGGCGCTTTACCTGTATCCTTTGCAATTTTAAACATTCTTCTTGTCGAAAACTTTTCATTGCATTTTAAACATATAGAATGTGTCAAATCACCATGCAATTGTAACACATTCTGAGAGCCTGCTTTCTGATGTAAACCGTCAATATTTTGAGTAATAACTGCTGACACTTTCCCTTTTTTTTCAAGTTCTGCAATATAATAGTGAGCGATATTAGGCTCAGCCTTAAATATAATATCAAAGGTATTTATAGCAAAATTATAAAATTTATCAGGATTTCTCTTGAAACCATCAATCGAAATAAAATCCAAATCTGAATATTTATTCCATAACCCAGATTCTGGAGACCTAAAATCAGGGATACCGCTCTCAGTACTAATCCCAGCTCCAGTAAAAAACACTATTTTGTTAGATAAATTTATCAAATTTTTTAGTTCATTAATTTTATCAGTATTCATAACAGTTGTATAACAATAAATGATTTTTAAATCAACTTAAAGAATAAAATTTAATAATGAACTAATAACATCACAAAAATAACCCTTGCAAGACATGCAATCGATGAAATAATCTAATATAAAGCTAGGGTGTTGCACTGCAATAAATGCTCAAGTTCACTGAGATTGAGTCGCTGACGCTCGCAATGAAAGCATTTTGGGGTCAAGTCGCCAAAGTAATCTAATGATTTGATTTTTATCAACATATTAGTTTCCTATGCAACAGCTTTTATTTTATTTATTGCAAATTTTGTAGTGTTAATATAAAAAACATTATGCAATTTATAAAAATGATAATTATTCTTTTTATAGTATGCTCATCAACATTAGCCAAAGAAAACAATACCCGTATAGGTGTCATACTTTTTTCAAAACAGTTTGAAACTGCTTATTTAGGATTAAAAGATGGATTGACTGAATTGGGTTACAATCCAAAATTTTTCATCGAAAATATAAACGGTAACTTGTCATTAATAAAAGGTATATTAGAATCATTCAAAAAAAATAATGTTGATATTGTTTTTACAACAACTACACCTGTTCTTAAAGAAGTAAAAAAATATAATAACAATTACAATTTCAAAATAGTTTTCAATGAAGTAGCAGACCCTAAAGAATTAGGTGTTTTAGGAAGAAACATCACAGGTGTTTCCCACGAAGCGTTCGAGTTGACTCCAAAAAGGGTTGAAATGGCTTTATACTGCTTTCCAAAAATCAAACATACCTATTACATAACTTACGATAACCCCATTTTTAAATCACATATTAAATATTTCAATAAAGTGAATTACTTAGATATAAAAACTCCCTCAACTATTCTAGGTTATAATGAGTTATTGGAAAAAAATGATTTTAGAAATAACTCATTGATAATTTTAGCACCTATACCTGAATTAGCTAAGAATTTTAAAAATATCTTGGCCGTTGCAGATAAGCATAACATACCTGTTATCCCAATGGACAATTCTTTTGTATACAAAGGTGCCACACTTAGCTATTCACCTGATTTTTACAACATAGGTGAACAAACTGCATTAATTGTATGTGCAATATTAAATGGTGTAGATATAAATCTTATCCCCTATCAACAACCCCAAAAAATATCACTTTACATAAACAACTACAGAATAAAAAAATATAACTTAACGATAAATCCACTTTGTAATTTACTATCGGAAAAGGTTGTAAATGAAAAAAAGTGAGCACTTTTCAACATTTCTTTTTAAAAGATTTTCACTAATTGCTTTAATCTTTATAATATTTTTTATAGCTTATATACTTTTTATCCTAAAAAGTGACTACAATAAGTTCATCAAAGATTATTTCGCAGACAGTATTAGTAAAATAGAAACAATAACAAAAACAAAATTTGTAAGTGAGCATAAAAATTTAGAAAATATCGCAGAAATTTACCTAAAAGAACCAAACAGTTTAGATATAAATCTTTTTAAATATCAACTTTATAAACTAAAGAAACTCAGACATTTCTTTATAATAAAAAAAGACGAGGTAATTTTTAATTTTAGCAAAGTAAGGATACTAAGCCCAGAAGAAATTTTAAAATTTAACAAAAATGAAATCTCATTGGAGAAAGGTATTCTTTCCTATATTCTTGTGACAAAATTGGATGATTCAAAGATCATTTCAATATTCAACATCAATCAACTATTATTTGATTTGGAAAAGGAGATAGAGTCAGATATTTATCTGTATTCCAAAAACAATATACTTTTAACATTTTATACTCCAGAAATTATCCCATTTAATAAATCTAATGTTGATAAAATAGTTTCACATAAAAATTTCTATTTTTATACACAATACTTACCTGATTTTAACGTATTCATAGTTTTAAAGAAAAATAAATCTTATTTTACACCCTATATTTACAACAACTTAAAATTTGCTATTGCTATAATCTTAGCCTTGATTGTTATAATTATTCTTATCTCTAACACACTAAAAAAATATTTATTAGCTCCGCTAAATAAGTTTTCAAACTCAATAAAAGATATTGAAGAAGGTAAAAGTATAAAAGAGATAACATATACAAAAATTATAGAATTTAATGATTTTTTGAAAAAATATTACGCGAAATTAGCATCTTTAAAGGAATCAGAACAAAACCTACTAAAGATTTTAAACACACTGGAGATGGGTATTTATATTGTTGATAAAGATTATAACTTAAAATTTATAAACGAAGCTGAAAAACATTTTATCAATGCCGATAATGAAGTAATTGATAAAAAATGTTATCAAATCTTTGCAAACAGAAATACCCCGTGTGAAGGGTGTAACTATATTAGCAAAATAGAAGCTACTTCAAATGATTTTATCAATATAGCAAAACTAAGAAACAATAATGACCTAAGAAAATATGCAGTCATAAAAAGTTATAAAATTTCCGATAATTTCTTAATAGCAATACACGACTATACAGTAACTATGCAATTAAATAAAAAAATTCAATATGAAAAAGAAAAATTGGAAACTGTCATCAACAATGTAAAAGAAGGGATTGCATTAATAAACTTTGATGGTTCAATAGATTTAGCTAATCAAGCATTTTATAATATCACATGCTTTGACAACAATACAAACGTAATCAATGAATTAATTCTGGAATCAAACGGTGAAAAATATAATCTATTAAATTTGCAAGATTTATCAAATAGGTACTATTTTACCAACAATAAAAATCAAACTTATATTTTAAATATTTTCAAAGCTCCCCTCTTTTTTAATACTAAAGGGGAAGGTTTTTTAATTGTTCTTTACAACATAACTGATGAAGTTCATCGAGAAATGGAAGAATTAAGAAAAAACAAATTAGAATCAATTGGCTTGTTAGCTGGAGGGATTGCCCACGACTTTAACAATATACTAGCATCAATAAAAAATTATATATCTTTGGTAAAACTATCTGGTGCTGATAGTATCGATGTAATATATAAAATTGACGAAATTGTAGATCAGGGGAAAAATATTTCAAACAAACTTTTTACTTTATCATCTGGCGACATAATCAAAAATGATATAATAAATTTAAAAGACGTAATTAATACTGCAAAAGAACTTTCACTTGCAGGAAGCAATATCACTTTAGATATAAACTCTAAGATAAATGATGTTTATATCAAGGGGGATGAAACACAAATTTTTCAGGTATTTCAAAACCTTTTCATAAATGCTAAAGAAGCGATGAAAAATAAAGGTAAAATCACATTATCTATTGAAACTAAATACATAAGTAAAAACTTAATGGGATTAACAAAAGGGGACTATGCACTTATAAGAGTAAAAGATAACGGCCCAGGAATTGAAGAAGGTATTATAGATAAAATCTTCGACCCATATTTTTCAACAAAAGAAAGAGGAAGTGGTTTAGGACTTTTTATAACATACAACATCATTAAAAACCATAATGGCCATATAAGTATTAAATCAATAAAAGGTGAAGGAACAGAATTTATTATTTATCTCCCATTGGCAAGAAAGCAAGATGAAAAAGCGCAAAATGAAAATATAATGCATTTAGGACGGATAAGAAAGCGTATTTTAGTAGTTGATGACGATTTTTATATAAGAGATTCTATGAACCTTCTAATGAAATCAATAGGGTGTAGTGTAAAATCGGTTGCAACAGGTGAAGAAGCAATCGAAATGTTAAAAACAGAAAAATTTGATATAATATTTGCTGACGTTACAATTAAAGGTGGTATGGGTGCAAGAGATTTAATAAAATATCTCATCAAAAATAAGATAGATGTCAAAACTGTTGTTATGAGTGGTTATTCTGAGGATGATTTACTCTCAAATTATCAAATTTACGGTTTTGCAGCAGCTCTCAAAAAACCTATAAATATAGATGATATTTATGCAATTTTAGAAAAATTATCTGATGAGGAAAAAAATGAGTTATAAACATTTCAGTAATAAATCTTGTGAATTTTATCCCTGTCATAAATTGGAAAATCAAAATTGTTTATTTTGTTTTTGTCCATTATATTTTATCTCTGACTGTGGCGGAAACTATAAATTTACAAACGGTTATAAGGACTGCTCAGATTGTACAAAAAATCACGACGAAAATAGCTATGAATTTATCATGAATAAACTAAAAGAAATTTTTGGTAACCCTGATAAGATAAAATTTATAACCATAAGTAAAAAATAACAGTGTTTGTTTTCTCTTTTAGTTAACTTTTTTATAAATAACATATGCTCTCAAACAAACTTAAGCCTTTATTAATAAAAATATTTAAAGAATTCTTATTTAAGAACAGATATTTATTAATTCCTACTAATTTAATAGTTCTTGCTTTTATTTAAAAAAAAATTAATATGTATCATGGATGTATCATACATCCACACTTTGATTGGAGGTGACCTATGAAACAGAAACTTGAGGGGATTATATCAAAAGCCGCTGGTATGATCTTTCTTTTATTGTTAGTAGCAATTGGTTTAAAACTTATTATTTTCTGATTTACATTTCGATTGGGCTCATAATGAGCCCCCTTTTCATTAACTAATCAAAAGTTTAATTGCAAAAATTATAATACAAACAATTACAACTTTTTGTATAAAATTATGCCCTTTTTCCACAGTAACTTTTGTCCCAAGAAGAGCACCAATAATATTGCCTACACCAAGAATAAACCCCAATATAAAATCCACTTTCCCGTTTGCAATAAAAATAACAAGTGCAAATATTGTAAAAACCATAATTACAAAAGTTTTTATGGCATTCCCTTCAACAAGATTAAAGCCAGTCAAAGTTATACCTGCAAGTATTAAAAATCCAACTCCAGCCTGAACAAAACCTCCATAAATACCTATAAAAAAGAATACAATAAATAAAGCCACTTTTCTTTTAAATGAATAAGTAATCTCTTTAGATTGCACATTTTTTACTGGGTTTAATATCGATATAAAAGTTATTACTATCATAATAATTGCCAGATACTTTTTAAAAGCAGCATCACTTATAATTGTCGCTAGATATGCCCCAAAAATTGCCCCAATTGTAGCTGGTATGGACACAAAAATAGCAAATTTTGGATTAAACACTTTGTATTGATTAAACTTTCTAACAGCAAAAAGTGACTGCAAAAAAACACCTAATCTGTTAGTCCCATTTGCAACTGTTGGAGGTAAACCCATAAAAATCAAAAGAGGGATCGTCAAAAAAGAGCCTCCACCAGCCATTACATTTATAAAACCTGATACTACCCCAACTATAAAAAGAAGTATTTCTAACATCTACTCCCCCAAAAAAGTTTAAAAAACTATAAACATTTACTTCTAAATTAAATTGCTTTATTGCTATTACTTATTTAAAGCAGCCACTTAATACAGTTATAACAAGCAATAGTAAAGCAATCTGGAATACTTAAAACTGTTATTTTCAATAACATTTAGCTGCATAAAGCAAACTCGTCAAAATAAATTATCAAAATTTTATTCATATTGCAAATAATAAGACATTGTGCTATCAAAATAGCATGCATGAAGCAAGTATTGCACAAAATATTTTAGATATAGCAATAGATACCGCAACACAAAACAATGCCCGAGTAATCAAAAAGATTTTCGTAAAAATTGGCAAATTAGCAGCTGTTGATATAGAATCTTTATTATTTGCCTATGATGCATTAAAAGAAGGGACTATTGCAGAAAACAGTACCCTTGTTGTTGATGAAGTGAGCATACAGGGAGAATGTCTAGATTGTGGGCATATCAGTACTTACGATGATTACTTTTTTAGTTGCAAAAACTGCAACTCTTTAAACGTAAAAATTATTAGCGGTGAAGAGCTCAATATTACGGAAATAGAGGTGGAATAGTGAAAAACATAAAAGTTGAAACTAAGATTTTAACAAAAAACGAGCAAAAAGCAAAATATCTACGTATGCTGTTTAGAGAAAATAATGTATTAGTGTTAAACTTTCTATCTTCACCTGGTAGCGGAAAAACTTCACTACTAGAAAATATACTCCCCATTTTAAAAGAAAAATACAATGTTGGGGTAATAGAAGGGGATCTTGCTACAGAACACGACGCTGAAAGAATAAGACAAGTCGGAGTAACATGTTATCAGATAAACACCCATGGCGCATGTCATCTAGAATCAAACGGTATCGAAAAAGCTTTATCCGCCTTTTCATTGGATGAGCTTGATATATTGATAATTGAAAATGTGGGGAATTTAGTTTGTCCAGCTTCCTTTGATTTGGGAGAAGATTATAAAATAGTACTCATTAGCACCACAGAAGGGGAAGACAAGCCGATAAAATATCCAACTGTAATCAGAGCAAGTAGTGCAATGATTATAAATAAAACCGATCTTTTACAAGTGTTAGATTTTGATGTTGAAAAATGCAAAGACTATGCTAAAGGGATAAACCCAGATATAGAAATCTTTGAAACCTCATGCAAAACTAAAGCAGGTATAAATGATGTAGTTAACTGGATAGAAGAAAAGTATCATGCAAAAACAGGTCTATGTAGGTCTTGATGAAGTAGGTAGGGGGTGTTTCGCTGGCCCCCTTGTTGTTTCAGCTGTCATTTTACCACCTGATTTTAAAGATGAAAGAATAATAGATTCTAAAAAAATATCAGAGAAACAAAGGGAAAAACTTGCACAATATATAAAAGATATTGCTTTAGATTATAGTGTAGCAGTTGTTTGCAATAAAGTAATTGATAAAATAAATATTTTGCAAGCTACAAAACAGGCAATGCACATAGCCATCAGTAGATTAAATAATCAATACAGTTTTATAGCAATTGATGCAGTAAAGTTAAAAAACTTTTACGGATGCAAAATAAACCCTGTTAATAAAGGGGAATCAAAATTTCAAAATATTGCAGCCGCATCAATAATTGCAAAAGTCTATAGAGATAATCTTATGAAAAAACTTCATCTAAAATACCCTGAATATAATTGGTATAAAAACAAAGGTTACGGTACAAAGGAACATATAGAAGCAATCAAAAAATATGGTATTTGTGAACTACATCGAAAAACTTTTTTAAAAAACTATGTTTAATCTAGGTAAAATTGGAGAAAACAAAGCGTCAAAGTTTCTGCAACAAAAAGGTTATCAAATTATAGAAAAAAATTTCAAATCCAAGTTTGGAGAAATTGATATAATTGCCAAAAAAGATAATTTGATAGTCTTTGTTGAAGTAAAAACAAGGAGCAGTAAAAACTTTGGAAGCGGTTTTGAATCTGTAGACAGCAGAAAAATAGAAAAAATCATAAAAACCGCCAATTATTTTATTTCAGTAAAAAACCTACATGACAATTTATTACGCTTTGACGTAATCTCAATCGATCAAGGTAAAATCACTCACATAGAAAACGCCTTCACTTTATAATTAAAAAAAGAGTACTTAGTCTCTATCACTTTCCGTAATAACAATCTTAGTCATTGCTAACGAAGTGAAGCAATCTCAGATTTTTGTCACTGCGAGGAACGTTAGTGACGAAGCAGTCTATATGTCGTGAGTTGAAAATAGTGAAATATGATAGAGAATAAGAAAAGAGATTGCTTCGTCGTTTCACTCCTCGCAATGACCACTTTTTGTCATTACACACTAATTAAGGTAAACACTCAAACAATCTCAGTGAAAATAGATCAATTTTTAAAAAAGCTATCAATTTTTATTGCATATTCAAATAAATATTCATATACTTGAATATACATATTTTATTATAGGGGGAATTTATGGACAAGCAATGGTTAGAAACTTATGCAGATAAATTTAAAGCACTTGGACATCCAATAAGATTGCAGATTGTGATAGGGCTTTTAAACAATGAATGTAACGTAACAAAAATCTGCGATGGATTAAAAATACCTCAAGCAACAACAAGTCAACATTTAATTGCTTTAAAAAATAAAGGGATTTTAGAATCCAAAAGAGAAGGCAACTCCGTCTGTTATTATGTGGTTGATGATACAATAAAAGAAATTATTAATAAATTGATTGAAATAACTGGTGTAGATCCAACTTGCGAATAAGTATAAAATTTTATTGACAACCTTTTTCTGTTTTGCTATTGATACATTTCCGTAGTGGTTGCGCCCATAGCTCAACAGGATAGAGCAACGGACTTCTAATCCGTAGGTTGGAGGTTCGAGTCCTCCTGGGCGCGTTTTTTCAATTTATAGTGGTGGGCGTAGCTCAGTTGGTAGAGCCCTGGGTTGTGGCCCCAGTGGTCGCGGGTTCAAGTCCCGTCGCTCACCCTTATAAATTTTTTGCGAGTGTGGCGGAACTGGTAGACGCGCTAGACTTAGGATCTAGTGCCCTAAGGCGTGGGGGTTCGAGTCCCTCCACTCGCATAAATGCGGGTGTAGCTCAGCTGGTAGAGCGTGACCTTGCCAAGGTTGAGGTCGCGGGTTCGAGTCCCGTCACCCGCTTTAATTGATTAATCTTTTTTGCTATTTCACGCATTACACAACTACATATGTCGTTAGATAAATTTTCTCATAAAAATTTTTAGATTTATTTGAGGTCTTTTCGGCAGCTTTTGTTGCCTCACAATGACCACTTTTAGTCTTTGCGAGCGCCAACGAAGCAATCTGAGATGTTTAAGTAATTATTATTGTTCAACACGCTCTATCAAATTCTTAGTAAAGTAATCTGGACAACTAAATAATTGTTTCGTCAATTGCCTTTATTACTTTATTTCATTTTCTAAAGAATCTATTTTAAGTGTTAATTCTTTTATTTTCGAGCTCAACTTAAACAAATACCCAGTAATCAATATCCATATAACCATATAAGCTGAAAAAAGATACCATAAATTTTTCATCGCTCCTCCTTTTATTACTCAAAAATCTTACTTATTTAATTTTAGATTGTAAATATAACACTCTATCTGCTAAGAGCCCTAACTTTACCCTCTTTATCATCAGTGCTAAATATAAAAATGTAAAAGCAATAACAGACACAATAAGAGCTATCAGCATATCAGGATGTAATCCACCACCACCTTTTTGTAATACATTGGGATGTATAGTCCTCCACCATCTAATTGACATAAATACTATAGGAACATCGATAAAACCTACAACACCAACTACAGCAGAAAACTTAGCTTTTTTATCATCCTCGTCAACAAACTTCCTCAACATTAAATATCCAACATAAATAAACCATAATACAAGCGTAGTTGTTAACCTTGGATCCCAAGTCCACCATACCCCCCAAACTGGTCTCGCCCAAATAGGACCTGTTATTAACACAATTGTGCAAAAAACAATGCCAATTTCAGCTGAAGATGCAGCTATTTCGTCAAAAATCTTTTTTTCATTTATCAGGACTAAAATTGAAAAAAGAAACGTAATAAAAAAAGCAAAAAAAGCTATCCAAGCACTAGCAACATGGAAATAAAATATTTTCTGAATGATCCCCATAACCTTTTCTACTGGTGCATAAATAAAAGCAAAATAAAGAGCCACTGAAATAAGGATAAAAGTCAATATAGATATTAACTTATCAAACTTATCTAAAACATTCATTTACTCCTCCACAACGTAGTCAAATATCACATAAATTACACATGTAAAAATAATATCAAAAGCAAAAATAAGCTTTAGCCATTTGGAAGCATCAGCATATCCACCATCAAAATAAAAAATATTTAAAGACTGTATTGAAGCTAAAATAACGGGTACTAAAAGAGGTAATAAAAGTAAAGGAAGCATCAGTTCTCTTGTTTTTGATTTGACTGAAATTAAAGAAAACAATGTCCCTAACACAGAAAAACCATAACTACCAGAAAGAAAAACTAAGAGCGTACCAACTACATTTTTCTCAAACAAATTAATATTGTAAAATATCATAAAAATAGGTATGGTCATTAACTCCATTAACAACAAAAACAGATAATTTGACAAAACCTTACCAAAAAATACAGCACTTCTATCTACAGGAGCAAGTAATAGAGCATTTAAATTACCGCCATTAATTTCATTTATTATAGATTTGTTTAATCCTAAAATACCAGAAAATGTTATAGCCATCCATAAAATACCAGCAGCTATTTCATTTTTATATTCTGCTCCAGGTTCAAAGATAAAACTAAAAATAACAACTACCAATAAAGAAAAAACCAGCATAGAGTTTATTACTTCCTTCGATTTTAACTCCAAAATTAAATCTTTTTCCACAATTTTGGAAATAACTTGAAAATACCTTTTCATCTTACCCCTGCTGATACACTGGATAAATATATATCTTCAAACTCCGAAGGTGGTAAAAGTTCTTTTTCTTCAAGCAAAACAATATCCCCTTTATTCAAAACCATAATCTTTGTTGCAAGCTCATACCCTTTTTGAAGGTTGTGTGTTATCATTAATATAGTTTTATTGTTGTCAAATTGATTTTTTAAAATATTTGTTAAAATATTTGAGGCATGTTGATCAAGCCCTGTGTATGGTTCATCAAGAAAAATAATTTCTGGGTCATGAATCAAGGCTCTTGCAATAGATAGCCTTTGCAACATCCCTCTTGAATAATTTCTAACGAGATCATGTTTTCTGCCAGTAAGCTCTACATTTTTCAAAAGAGTATTTATACGGTCTTCTAAATTTTCAACTCCATATAAGCTACCATAAAACTTTAAATTTTCATAAGCACTCAAATTCTCATACAAAAATGGCTGATGCGAAATTACGCCAAAATACCTCCTAAAATCACTGGATAAATCACTCAGTTTAATACCATTAAAAAAAATATCCCCATTTGTAGGCCTAATCTGTGTAGATAAAAGCTTCAGTAATGTACTTTTACCAGCTCCATTTGGACCAAAAATAGAAATGAAATCACCTTGATTAACAGTAAAGTTTACACTGTTTAAAGCAACATTTTTCCCAAACTTTTTAGTTAAATTTTTTACTTTAATAATCTCACTCATATTTATACATTAAGCCTCTACACCTCTTCTATTACTCAAAGAATAAATTCCACCTATAACCATAACAAAACACCCTATCCAAATCCAAACAACTAAAGGATGATAAAGAGCCTGTATCCCCACGATACCCTGATTTTTATCATAACTTGCAAGTATTAAATATAAATCACCTAAAAAAGTAGTATAAATAGCAACTTCAGCATTAGCATGCTCTTCGTTTTTATAAAATCTTCTTTCAGGCTTCATAGTTATTATGTACCTACCATTTTTATAAACACTAACAGGAACAAATGCAGAAACATAGTTAACCTTTTGCTCAAACCTTAAATCTTTTACCATTAGTTTATACTCATCAAAAATTATACTAGAATTCTCTTTAACCACTTCATCTGTAGAACTTTTATAAAAAGCAGATCCAATAACACCAAAAGCTATCATACATAAACCCAGGTGAATAATCATTGCACCATAAAATCTTCTGTTTTTAAATAAAGCACTAACACCTGCATTTTTCAAATTATTAACTATTTGAATAATTATAGCGAAAAACGCAAAAAAAGTAACCATAAATAGAACTAGAGGGATTATTTTGGTGTAACCATTAAAATAAATAATCACTCCAGCTACTAAAGTTAGCACTATGGAAAGCCACAATTTTTTAAATATTTCACTTAAACTAGCTTTTTTATAAGGTAATAATGGGCAAACACCAGCAAGAAACAACAAAGCTATAAAAAACGGTATTGAAACTTTATTATAGTAAGAAATACTTACACTACTTTTATTATTAGAAAATATTTCAGAAAAAATGGGTAAAGTTGTACCAAATAAAACCACTAACATCAAACCAACAAACACCCAGTTTGTTATAAAAAACATCCCTTCTTTCGATAGTAGATAAAAATCCCCTTTCTCTTTTAATTCGTTTATCCCCTTTAACAACAAAATTACAAACCCCACAGCAACCAAAATCATAAACCAAAGGAAAAATCCACCAAGTGCTGATTTTCCAAAGCTATGAACTGAATCAATCACTCCACTTCTGGTTAAAAACGTGCTAAAAATACAAAGTTCAAATGTAATAAAGGCAAGTGAATAAGTCCAAATCTTTAGTCTTCTAATTCTCTCATACATTATTGCACTATGCAACATCGCTGTTCCAGTAAGCCATGGTAATAAAGATGCATTTTCCACTGGATCCCAAGCCCAGTATCCACCCCAACCAAGCTCTACATACGCCCATTGGGCTCCCAACACAATACCAATTGTTAAAAATATCCATGCTAATAAATTCCAGCTTCTTGACAATTTTAACCATTTCGCACTGTAATCTTTAGTAATCAAAGATGCAATAGCATAAGCAAAAGGTAAAGTGTATAATACATAACCTATATATAATGTGGGTGGGTGATAAAGCATCCCTGGATTTTGTAATAATGGGTTCATCCCCAGACCATCAGCTGGGAAGAAGTCAAGTTCTTTAAAAGGGTTGGATACTGTCGAAGTGATTAAAAGGAAAAAAGTTGAAGTAATTGCAACTATAAGCATTATTGAACTTCTATATTTATTATCCAATTTCCGATGTCTCATTATTTCTATTATTCCTGCTAATGTGATTAGCCAGCCCCAAAAAAGGAGTGAACCTGCTTGACCCGCCCAAAAGGCACTAATCTTATAAATAAATGGCAAAGCTCTATCCGTGTATTGAGCAACATACTCCATCTTAAAATAGCTTGTAGCTAGTGCATAAACCAAAACAAAGGATGCAACTGTAGCTAAAACTGTTTGAATAATAAAAAGAATATTCCCTATTTTATTATTTTGTTCATCATCCTTATATATTGCTAAAAAATAAAATAAAATTGCTATAAATCCTGCAAATAAACCTGCTATTTGAAAAAAATACCCAATATTTCCCATAATTCCTCCTCAACAAGTCAACTTTATAAAAGGATAGTATAATTTAAAATTAGTTCAATAAAATTTTAGCTATTCTCTTTTACTTCTGCTTCATATTTAGAAGGGCATTTTGCCAACAATGTAGTTGCTCTAAAAATATTGTTATTATCCACTTTCCCTTCTACAATTACCCCTACATCTTCTTTAAATGCATCAGGAATAATCCCTTTATAAACAACTTTTATTTTTGCACCAGTAGAATCAACAAGATTAAACTCCAAATATTTTTCAATAGGTTTCTTAATTACAGAGCCTGTTTCAACCAAACCACTAACCCTCAAAGATTTCCCGTAATATTTAGGAAGGTCATTCATCAATTCACTTACCTCTAGATAATATACACCTGTACTTTTAAAACTTGTCATAATCAAATAAACAATAACCCCAGCAACAATAATACTTGGAATTATTATTTTTAACGCTTTCTTCATATAAAACCTCTCTTGACTTTTATTGTTAACATATATATTAGATTTCTAAAAATTAAAAAGGTTTTTTTAAAAATGGAAAAAATTAATTTTCTAACAGCTTTCATAGCAGGTATTTTATCCTTTTTATCACCATGTGTTTTACCACTAATACCGGGTTATATTTCATTTATTTCAGGAGAAAGTGTTGAATCTTTAACTGAAAATAGTTCATTATCACCAAAGGTAAAAGCTATAATAGGGGCTATTTTCTTTGGTATAGGTTTCACATTAATATTTATGTTACTTGGAGCAAGTGCTACATCAATCGGAAAATTAATAAATCAATACAGACCAATCCTTGAAAAAATCGCAGGTATCATTGTTATAATATTAGGTCTTCATATGGTTGGAATTTTTAAAATAAAAAAACTACTTGTTCAAAAAAAATGGAATTATCAAAAAAGAAACTCCCCTTTCTTTATAGAAGCTTTTTTATTAGGTGTAGCTTTTGTTTTTGGATGGACACCATGTATTGGACCAATTTTGGCTGGAATATTAGCTCTGGCTGCTAAAGAAAATACTGTTATGCAAGGAGTTTCTCTTCTATTTGTTTATTCCTTAGGTCTATGGATCCCTTTTTTAATTGCTGCAATTATGTTGGGTTTTGTTCTTTCAGCTTTGAAAAAAGCAGGAAAACTGCTAATTATTATTGAGAAAATATCTGGAGCATTACTGATTTTTATTGGGGTGTTAATTTTATCAGGTTCGATGACAGCAGTAATAAGTTATCTAATGAGATTATTCCCTTTTTTATGCAACATTAACTTTTAAGCTTTATTATCTTCTTCAACAGCTTTCACCAACTCCTCTGCAAAGTCAGGTAATGCAGAATCCACCCTTACCCAAGGGGATATCAACCTAATACCAATAGGATTTTCTAAAAACTCATTTTTCGCATTTACTATTGCTTGAGTAAAAGCTTCAACCGCAGCAATTTCACTGTGCCTATCAAATGGAACACCATTAAGCATAGCAAGTGCATTGTATGATTCTATAGCATAGCGAGCCTGTTGAAAATAAGTACTTATTAAGGACTTAAATAATGCTTCTGACAGCACAATCCCTTCTTGACTTAAAACTCTAAATAAGGTTTTAGCAATATCTGTTGCCATTCTTAATAAACCTTTATTCGGCTCATTTTTATTTAAAGTATTATGTTTATGCTCATAGACATCAAGAACTTCAACCTGACAAATCCTATTTATAGAAGTATTTTGATAAATTTCGCTAAGTAATGAAACTTCCAACCCCCAATCAGGAGAAAATCTAATCCCTTTTGCCAACTCCCTTATAATTGCAAACTCTCCAGACAAAGCGTATCTAAAACTATCAAGATAGTCTAAAAATTTATTATCAAAACCTATTAATCTTTTCAAAGCTCTAACTAGCGGTGTAAAAAACAATCTATTTACCCTTCCATATATTTTACCAGAAACTCTAGCATAATACCCTTTACTAAATTCATAGTTTAATCCTCTATGAATTATTGGAAAAACAAGTTTCGCCACAATATCTCTTTTGTAATTAACAATATCACAATCATGTAATGCAATAGCATAAAAATTATTGTCAGCTAAAATATAACCTAAAGCCATCCATACCACTCTACCTTTTCCAGGGATATTCAATGGGAAGCCTTCTTTTAAAAGTTTCTTATACAAATCCTGAACCCTTTTTCCATGATTCCATACTATTTTGACATTTTGTGGCAAAACACTCATAATCTCTTTAACCTGCAAAAATTGCTCTTCATTTGCCTGATCAAGTGATAAAACCACTGTGTCAATAATTTTTGATTTTTTCAGTTCTTCAATAATTGTATACATTGCAGGTCTTTCAAATTCAGAATAAAGAGCTGGCAACAAGAGAGCTATTTTCCTTCTGTCTATAAAATTAATTATCTCCTCTTCAATATCGTCAACAGACCTATTTGTTACATTTTGTAATGTGGTAATCAAACCGTTTTGAAAAAAATCAGCCATAACACCCTCAACCTAATTATTTAATATTTTATCAATTAAATAAACTACTGCTTCGTTAAATCCCTTAGGCCCCTTATCTTTAGTATAAAAGGTATTCTCTTTATTTAAGTTAATATAAGTATTATCAAATCGTTTTACAACAACAGGGTAATCTACTTGCATCAGCATATCAATATCGTTGTTGCTATCTCCTAATCCAATTGTAACACAATTTTTATGCATTTTCTCATAAATCTGTTTGAGTTTATTTACAGCCACCCCTTTATCCTGATTTTTACCAACCAGATGGTAAAATCTTCCACCTTTTAAAATTTTAACATCAAACCTTTCACAATCTTTTTGCATATCCTTTATTAAAACATCTTCTAATAAAATAAACGGCTCACTAAATTCCCTTAATTTACTTAAATCTAACCTATCATCCGGCAAGCCCATTATTCTTTTAAGCTCATAATCACTTAATTCTGAAAAAAGTTTAATCTTGTATCTATCTTTTAAAAATTTCCCGACACTTATTAGATCTTCTCTTTTTTTACCAATAATATACGCATAATAATTGTTATCAATCTTTATAACATTATCTGGTATGTAAGGAAATTTAGGGTCAAATATTATTGCACCACCATTTTCCACAATAAATGGGTCATCTATACCAATA
This sequence comes from Deferribacter desulfuricans SSM1, assembly GCF_000010985.1. Lineage (NCBI taxonomy): Bacteria > Pseudomonadati > Deferribacterota > Deferribacteres > Deferribacterales > Deferribacteraceae > Deferribacter > Deferribacter desulfuricans. The sequence goes on along the minus strand of NC_013939.1, from coordinate 174,294 downwards.
TCTCTTTGCAAAAGTGTTACTTCAGCTCTTGTTTTACTTGTTGTAAAAATTAAAGGGATTTTCAACTCTTTTATCAGATTAATCGCATCAAGAGCTTCTGCAAATGAATATGTATCATGATCAAGCAGTGTACCATCTAAGTCGCTAAAAACAATGACTTTCTTCATAACGTCTATTATATGACAAATCAATTAATTATCAAGAAAAGAGAATCTAATTTGTAGGCTTTAGTATAAATAATGTATATTTATCATTTATATATTTTTTAGCTACTATGATAATATCCTCTAAAGTTATATTTTCTAGATTATCTATATAACTGTCAAAAAAATCATATCCTAATCCTAACAATTCAAAAAAAGCTGCATACCAAGCTCTTTTATAATTTGTTTGTGCCTCCATCAAGATTCTACCCATTAGATAATTTTTCGCCTTAGAAACATCTTCTTTGCTAATGTATTTCTCAGGATTTTTCCCTACACTTAAGAATGTTGCCACAGCATCATCAACATTTTCATAATTCATCCCGATATAATTAACAAATCTTGAATTACATAATTTTGATGGATAAAATGAACCAACAGAATATGCATACCCTTTCTCTTTTCTTAATATATTAAAAAATACTGAGCTCATACCGCCACCTAACACATCAGCCAACAATTTTACTTTTATATAATCATTTGAATTGGCAGGTGGAGCATCAAAACCCAAGAAAAGTTTAGCCTGTTTTATATTTTTATGAGGTAACTCAACCTTTTTTGTATCAACAATTTCACTGCCATTACAATCTATTTTTATTTCATGACCCTCATTTAACTTTTCAAAAAAGGTTTTCAACTTCTCACTTTGTTCTTTTTCAAAAGAACCAGCAATAGAGACGATCATATTTTTACCGCTAATTAATTTATTTAGATAACTTTTTATATCATCAATAGTCAATTTATCTACTGTATCATAATCCCCACTAACATCTCTAGAATATGGAAAACCATTGTAAGTAGTTTTCATAAAATTTTTTATTGCATATTCATCTGGCCTATCCAAAATAGTTTTAATCCTCATCAATGTTATTCTTTTCTCATTATCAAAAATTTTATCGTCGATTTTTCTTTCAAAAAATAATTTTTCTAAAAGAGGTAAAACACTATCAATATATTTTGAGGGGATAGAAAGTGATATTTCAGCAAAATCTGATCCATTACTAGCGTGCAATGATCCACCCTTCTCTTCCACATATTTCAATAGCTCACTACTTTTTACCCATGTCGATAAAGCAATGTTTCCAATACCACTATTTTTATCATTCTCTAAGAACAAACCACCTTTAATCATTATGACCAAACTAAAAGTAGGGTTATAATCTCTTTTATTCTCAATAAACTTTATACCATTATCTAATATCACTTTGGAACCTCCAGCATATACAGCACTACTAAACAATAACAAAATAATTATAAATCTAGCTCTTTTTAACAATTACTCTTCTCCCCTTAATTTCTACCTTATCATTTACAATAAGATTTATAGCTTCAGGATAAATCTTATGTTCCTCTTTTAATATTCTTTCAGACAACGACTCAACATCATCATCATCAAATACTGGCACAGCTCTTTGTAATATAATGGGGCCATGATCAACTTTTTCATCAACAAAATGAACAGTACATCCAGTAATTTTTACCCCATATTCCAATGCTTGTTTCTGAGCATTTAGACCAGGAAAACTTGGCAACAAAGATGGGTGTATATTTATAATTTTATCTTTATAAGCATTAATAAAATAGGAAGTTATTAATCTCATAAAACCAGCTAAACAAACTAAATCTATCTGTTTTGAGTTAAGTATATTTACCACATGTTTGTCAAAATCCTCTCTTGAGGAAAAAGAAGCTGGATCAATAAATCTTGCATCCAATCCCACATCTCTAGCAAAAAGTAACCCCTTTGCATCAGCTTTATTACTAATAACGATAGCTATCTCTGCATTTGTGATATTACCATCTTGTATAGCTTTATATATCGCTTTAAAATTTGAACCTCTACCTGACAATAAAACAGCTAATCTTTTCAAAAATCTACTCCCGAAATTTTTACCACTTTTTCTCCACTAAAAACTTTTCCAATTTCTAAAGCTACCTCATCATCTTTATTTAAAATGTTTAATATTTTTTTTGCATCTTCTTTATCTGCAACAATCACCATACCTATACCCATATTAAAAACGGTAAACATCTCTCTTAAATCTATGTTGACATTATTCATGATAAAAGAGTACTCAAATAGTTTAGGGATTTTATCTTTGTATATCTCTACCCCACAATTATCTGGCAATATACGTGGGATATTTTCATAAAAACCACCCCCTGTAATATGGACTAAACCTTTTATTGATATTTTTTCATTGAGTAGTTTAAAGATTTCCTCATAATAAATTTTCGTTGGTTTAAGTAATAAGTCACCAACTGTAATGTTTTTATCTAACTTATCGTCAATCTTTAACCCCAACTGCTCAAAATAAATCTTTCTTAACAACGAATAACCATTGCTATGATAACCATTAGATTTAATACCTAAAACCACATCACCATCTATTATATTTCTGCCATCAATTATATTCTCATAATCAACAACTCCCACACAAAAGCCAGCAAGATCAAACTCCCCTACATCATACATCCCAGGCATTTCTGCAGTCTCACCACCAATCAGAGCACAACCAGCCTCTTTACAACCTTTTGCAATCCCTTTGACAATATCACTCATACTCTCTGCATCAAGTTTTCCTGTGGCAAAATAGTCCAAAAAAAACAGGGGCTTAGCCCCTGTTACTAACACATCATTAACGCACATCGCCACAAGATCAATACCAATCGTATCATACCTTTTTGCCATTATTGCAACTTTTAATTTAGTCCCTACTCCATCAGTACCTGAGACTAAAACTGGTCTTTTATACTTTTTAACAAAAGAAATATCATAAAAACCAGCAAATCCACCAAGTGAACACAAAACATTTGAATTAAAAGTAGATTCTACATAATTCTTAATATTTTTAACAAATTTATTCCCTTCCTGTATATTTACACCACTACTTTTATAATCAACTTTCTTCATTTTCAGTAATACCCTTTTTTAATCTTTCAATCTCTTCAATTATTAACTTTTCAGCTAACTCCGGAACAATCTCCCAAATCACTTTTTCTAAGGTTTCTTTCAAAACATTATTTAACACTTCTTTTAACATCTCTTCACTTAAAACATCTTTAATCGCATTCTTAACAATCTCATCATTTAATTCGCTTTTAAATATATCCTGCAGTTCCTCTTTAAAGGAAGTTAATTCATTTTTAATAATCTCCCCTAACTGTTCAATATCAACAGTAGTTTTAGGTTGTTCGTCAGACTCTTCTATTTCATCAGTTACACTAACAGTCTCTTCATCTATAGACAACTCTCTATCCAAAGCATCATCTATTCGCTCATCCACCAAACTAGATTCCTGTTTCTCAACTTCACCTAAAGATTCACCTTCCTCCACAACAGGCTCATCTTCAGATTTATCTATATCAGCAAAAGTCTCATCTTGGATCTCATTTTCTTGAATTAATTCCGGTTCTTCATCCTGCTCATCTTCTTTATCCAAATCCTCTTCCAATTCCTCAAAGATAGAATCCACATCTTCGGGTATCTCTTCTTCTATTTTCTCATCAGTATCATCACTAAACGCTTCTTCGAGCTCCTCTAACAAATCATCTTCTACCGATTGATCTAATCTATCTTGTTCATCCTCAGCTATTTCAGGGGAAATTTCCTCTTCCAAATTCTCTTCTTCAATTTCAAATTCTTTTTTATCTTCATCTTCTTCCATATCCTTAGAGAGTTCTTCTTCTAAATCTTTAAAAATATCCTCTACTGATTCATCCTTACCTTCTACTTCGCTTTCGAATATATCTTCCACACCTTCAGATTCGCTTTCCACATCCTTCGTTTCCTCTAAAATATCATCAAAAGACTCAATCTCTTCATCAACTATTTTATCTTCAGTTTCTTCAACCCCTTCTTCTGTCACTGTGGATAGTAATTCTTCAAAATCCTCAGATCTTTCTTCTACCTCAGTATGCTCCTCCTCTACAGTTTCAACCTCAGAAAATTTTTCTATAGATTCCTCTAAAGCTTGCGAGTTAAAAGGTTTAAGAAGATATGCATCAGCACCAACTTTCTCTAATTCAGATTCATCAAAATTATCAAAAGCTCCAACTAATAAAATGACTTTACCAGCAGGATTAACCCCTTTTATATCTCTTATAAAATCATCAACTTGAATATCTGGCAATTTATTGTCCAATAGCACAATATCCGGAACAAACTCATTTAACTTCTGTTTTGCTTCTTCAGCTGAGAAAGCCTTTATTACCTGATATTTTTCTTCATCCAAAGAAAGATCAATAACTCTGTGGATTGTAACACTATCATCAATTAACATGATCTTTTTCATACGCAACCTCTATTAATTTTTCGGCATCTATCAAATATAACAAACTATTATTATAATCCACAACACCTTTTAAAAAATTCAATTTTCTTTCATCCTTTTCAAAGGATTTGTATTCATTATACTCTAAAATATCATAAATTTCATCAGAAATTACACCTACATACTTTTTATCGTCAGTTATAAATAAAATATACTTTTTATTCACAGTGCCTTCCAGAAAATTGGATAGATCTAAAATTTTTATATCTTCCTTCGGATCATACTCTTCATATAGTGAAACATGTAACAAATCCTTTAAATCCACTAAAAATAGAACATCAGCTACTTTAAACATCAATGCTTTCATAATCTGGCCCTTTTAAAATTTCCAAAATTGTCTCTTCAGTGAAAGGTTTTACAATAAAACCATCAGCCCCCAATTCTAAAGCCTTCGATCTGTGTTTTTCTGTCCCTCTTGAAGTAATTACATAAATTTTCACACTTTTATCTTGGATATTATTCCTAATTTTATCAATTAGTTCATAACCATTTAAATTTGGCATTTCAAGGTCAGTTATAATATAAGGAACTCTATTAAGCTCCAATGTTTCCAAAGCCTGTAATCCATCCTTTGCTTCCAAGACTTTATAACCATTTTTTGTAAGTATATCTTTTAAATATTTCCTAACAGATATCGAATCATCAACTATCAAAACCCCATTTGAATAATATGTCACTGATTTCTCATCCTTCAATTTATCAATCTTAATAAACTCCCGAGATTTTATTTTAGAGGAGAATAACCTAATGGTATCTAATATAAGTCTTATATCTCCACCTGCACTAACAGAAGTTCCTAAATACTTATCAAGTCTTGCAATAAATGGTTTAAATTTCTTAGTGATTGTTGTTTCTCTACCAAGTATTTCTTCAACTTGGATAATATATTTTTTACTTGGCCCTGAAACTAATATACCAAAAGTATCATTACGGAATTCATTTCTCTTTTTTACCCCCAAAGCAACCATTAAATCTACTATTTCATACACATCTTTTCTTAAATTATAGAAAAAGTGATCACCAATCTTTTTAATATTATTTACATCGATAGGTATAATTTCATAAATCGATTGCAAAGGTATTGCAAACTTCTTATTTTCGCTTCCTACAATCAAATAATCTGCAATAAATTGAGTAACTGGTATCATCAACGTAAACTTAGTAAACTGATCCTTTTTGCTGGAAACATTTATTGTGCCACCCAAATTTTCCACATTTTTCTTAACAACATCCAAACCTATGCCTCGACCAGAAACATCTGAAAGCTTATCCGCTGTAGAAAAACCAGGGTAAAAAAGGTATGATATTAACTCATCAGTTCTTAACTGATTAACTTCATATTCTGAAAGCAACCCATTTTCAACAATTCGCTTCTTTATTTTATCAAGGTCAATCCCTCTGCCATCATCTTCTATTTCAAAGATGATGGATGTCCCAGATCGAAAAGCTGATAATTTAATATTACCTATATTACTTTTCCCTTTTTGTAATCTTTCTTGCTTACTCTCAATACCATGGGAAACCGCATTTCTTACAAGGTGCAAAAACACATCCTGAATTATATCTATAATAGCTTTATCAATTTCTAAATTTTCACCAGAAACAGTTAAATTGACATCTTTACCTTCTTGACGAGCTGTTATAGAAGCAGTCCTCATTGCAATATTAAAAAGGTTTTTTACAGGAACAAGCTTAATATTAGTCAAACTTCTTTCTAATGAGTGAGTCACCCTGTTTATATAATCTATATCATTTTGAATACTTGAAAATTTTTGAAACAGCAAGGTGATAAGACTTGTAATATCTGTGCCTACTTCAACCATTTGCCTTGATAAGATATTTATGTCTGTATACTTATCAAATTCCCCTTCCAAAAATTCTGCCAATAAAATATTCTCACCTTTCTCATCATCATCCTTATCCTTGTCAGTAGAATACATATATTTTTCTCTAAACTTATCAAGGATTTTAACAAGTCTGCTTCTTGCATATTCTAATTCTTTCGAAATAGAGATTATCTCCTTAATATTCTCATTCTGTTTATTTCTCGTAACTACTAATTCACCTGTTAAATTTAACAAGAAATCTATCTTTTCTAAACTTACTCTAACAAAAGACTCCCCAACCTCAGGCTCTTTCACAGGGAAATCTTTATCAGCAACCTCTTGAGCTTTTTTAAAACTAGCAACCGTTGAAATTTTCTCTAATTCAGGTTCATTACTATCTTTCTTGTCACTATCTCCCATTTCTAACAAATTTAAATAGTGTTCTTTTAATTCATCTGTTAAATCCTGTTTGTTTTTCTTTAAGTAATCACTAAGTTCGTGAAATACTTCTAATATTTTTAATATTAAATCTTTTTTCCTCTCAAGCTGGCCAGTTTTAATAGCATCAAATATATCTTCTATACGATGTGTAACCGTAGAAAAATTCTTAAAATCAACCATCGCAGAAGAGCCTTTTAAAGTATGGGTACTTCTATAAATTTCTTCAACAATTGACCAGTTATCTAAATCGTTTAATAACACATTTATACCATTAAAAATGGTCTCAAAATGCTCTTCAGACTCTACTAAGAAAAATTTTATTAATTCTTTTTTATCTATTTTAGCCATAACAATTATACTTTAAATCTATTAACAGCATCATTAAGCACTTCAGCAAGCTGTGATAGAGTTGCAATAATTCTGTTAGTATTTTCAACATTATTAGCAGTATCAACGGCAATATTTTTAACTCTTTCTGCCACTTCAATTACCTCATCAGTTTCCTCCGCCTGAGTAGAAACATTTTCTGCCATTTCTTTCATAGATTCACTAACCTTCTCAAGGCTAACATTAATTTCGATTAAAGCATCACCTGCCTCTTCAGTTTTATGTGAGCTCACTTCAATTTTTGAATAACTTTCTTCAACAAGTTTCACAGTATCCCCTGTCTCTGACTGCACAGTTTTTATCAAATTACTAATCTCTTCTGTTGCCTCATTCGTCCTCTCTGCAAGTTTCCTAATCTCGTCAGCAACCACCGCAAAACCATGTCCATATTCACCAGCTCTTGCTGCCTCAATTGCTGCGTTTAAAGCAAGCAAGTTTGTCTGGTTAGAAATTTCACTAATAACTCTTGTAATTTCATTAATTTCCATCGATTTTTCGCCAAGAGATTTTACTTTCTTACTTGCAAGTTGCGAATACCTTCTAACATCACTCATAGCTTCAATAGTTTCTTGTAATAGCTTACTACCGTTTTTAGAGCTTTCGTTTGCTTGCATAACAAGTTTTAATGACCTATTGGCACTTTCAAGAACGGAAATCATCTGCTTTTTAAATTCACCCAATTTTTCAACAACTTTTTCCAACTCTTCTATCTGTGTTTTAGCTCCAGCTGTTGTCTTTTCCGATGATTGCAATAACTCCTCTGTAGATTTAACAATTGAATCACCAGCTTTCTTAATTTCACCAATTAACTCTTTAATACTTTCAGTCATCAAGTTAAAAGCATCAGCAACCGACCCTAACTCATCTGCAGTAACTTCTGCTTGGACTGTAAGATCACCATCAGCAGCTCTAGATACTACATCCATTAAATGAATAGCTTGACGCTGTAATCTTTGTCTATCCTCTTCTGTTTGGATATAATTTTTGAGTTCATCAAGCATTTCGTTTAATGTTTTTGCAATATCACCAAGCTCATCGTTTCTTCTCACATTAACCCTAACATCATAGTCCCCTTTTTGAATTTGCTTCATCGTTTCATTTATTCTAAAAAGTGGTGAAAAGAGGAGCTTAAAAACTATAAAAGATATTATAAACATTGCAGCAGCAATAACTATCGTAGTTATAAAAGCTTGCTGTCTACCTTTTTCTACCTTACTTAAAACATATGCTCTATTTTTAAAAAAACCTACAATGATACCAAATTTATTCAGTTTCACCCTACCTATAGAACCAATAAAATTATTATTTTGAATGGTTACTTCTTTGCTAATAGATGTTTTCTTAAACAAATTATTTTTCTCTTTCTTAACTAATTCAGAAAAGAATTTATCAGGAGCAATCAACAAACCGTCTTTAACTAAAGTATTCACAAGGACATTACCATCATCATCTAATGAAACAGAAAACCCATAATTTAACAAGTTCTTAGCTGCAGTATGACAAGATTTACAACTTGCTTCAGGAGTGTGAGTATCACTAACAGTAAATGTTTTATTTATAGAGCTTAAGATATAATTTGCATCTATTACAGCACCCAAAGCTCCAATCAATTTATTATTAGAATAAACACCTGTATAATATACAAAGTATGGGAAATCCAAACTTAAAATCGGTTCAAAATAAATTTTACCCTGCTCAAAATCATCAAAATAGATAAATTCATCGATATCAGGCACTTCACCTTCAAAAAGATATTTTTTAGTTATATAATTATAATCTTTATCTATAACAAAAAAACCTTTTATGTACCCTATCTCTTTTCTTGATAAAAGCTCGTCAAATACAGTACCAAGCTTTTCCTTACTTGCAGTTGAAGAAAATGCACTCCTAACCTCTTGTAATCTCGATGTAACTGAGACTGTTGAAATAATATCTTCGTTAACCTGCCCCAAAATTACTCTAACGTTATTAACTTTACTGGCCAATTCTTTTTGGGCCTGAGAAATAGCCAGATTTGTTGAACTTTGATACAAAAAGTAAATTGAAACAAAACCTGTAATAAAAATTAAAAGTAGTACTAAAATAAATAACTTAAGATTTAAGCTTAACCTCATAACAAACTCCTTATGAAACTTTAAGTTTATTGTAAAACTTCTCTATATCTATTACTTTATTTATTTCGTCACTAAGTTTAACCGTTGCGCTGAAAAAATCTTCATCAGTTTGTTTTAATAAAGCTTTATTAATATTTTTTATTCCTAAAACCTCATCTGCAAAAATTCCAATTAATTCATTGTTATATTTTATTATCACAAAACGTGTATTCTCTGTCCTAAATGTGGTAGCCTCATTAAAAATCCCTTTTAAATCAACTATAGGGATAACTTCACCTTGATAATAAATAATTCCTAAAATATGTGAAGGTGCTCCAGGCAATTCAACTATTTGTTTATATTCTAAAACAACAAATACATTACTCATATCCAACAATAAAGATATACCGCCTACTTTAAATTGAATAAAACTCTTTTCATCCTTTTTGACAACAATTACTTCTCTTTTTAATTTTTTATTCAATAACTCTTTAATCATAAAAATCTCTTAACAGTCGAAATTAAAAGATCTACATTAAAGGGTTTTACTATATATTCATCGGCACCTTGCCTTTTACCCCAAAACTTATCACTCTCCTGCCCTTTACTTGTAACAATTATAACTGGGGTATCTTTCAAAAGCTCATCCCTCTTTATTTCACGACATACCTGATAACCGTTTTTACCAGGCATAATAACATCCAAAATGATTACATCATATTCGCTTTTTTTCACCTCTTCCAAAGCTGCATCACCATCAGCAACCGCAACAACAGTAAAACCTTCAGCCTCCAAGGCCTTTTTCATAATCTCTCTTTCAGTCGAACTGTCTTCTGCAATCAATATTTTCTTCATCAAGACCTCCTTACTAAATAGTTAAAAAACCAGTTAAAATTAATGCACCAATTGTATTTTTTGCTATCTCTTTATTATTTCCAAAATAACTTATTATCTTGCTTATATTTCTCTCATTATTGCATAGCTCATAAATCCTCTTTTCAAACTCTGTTAAAGAAGAAATATCTGCTTCAACAGTTTTAGGTGTCAACGAACCATCAAAAATAATCTTATTTATCTCCATCTTCTCTTCTAAATAAAGGTTGTAATTATCTATAAGTTTAGAAACATCATACTTTAGTCTTGAAAACATATTTTCTGGGATATCCACTTCATTTAAATAATATCTATAATCTCCATTCAATAATTCTTCTATTATAGTATTTAAATAAAATTCATAGTATTTCTTCAAAAAGAGATCATCAAAACCTAAATTTCGAAGCTGTTCATAAAGTTCAAACAAGCTTTCTACCTCTAATAAACAAATATTACAAACATCCTGATATAACTCAAATATATCTGCCAGTTTATTATCACCCCTAAAACCATGGATAATAAACCCATTTTGAATATAAAAATGTATATCCCCGTTTTTATTAAAAAATATCAACTCCCCTTCAAACTTATTAATTAATTCTAATAGTTTTTCTATATTTATAAAATCACCCTTCACATCGCTTATCATATATCCAGTTTCAAATTTTAAAACTTTATCAATCAATTCCCTTAAGGATGGTAATACCTGCTCTTCAACTCTAGAAGCTATGCCTGAAACTGCATTTTCACTTTCATTACTCACATTTACTTTAAAATCAACTTGCTCTACACTTTCACTATCATCAATATTTAAAGATTCCGGTTTCTCTCCACTAAGCATCTCTCTTACTTTACGTTCTAAATCTTCTGCCTGAAAAGGTTTGGCAATACAATCAATATTGCTAAATTTATTAATAAACCTATCGCCAACCTTTTCTGCTTTACTGGTAATAAGCAAAATCGGTGTATTCTTCTTTAAATCCTCTCTAATTAGCTTAGCAAATTGAAACCCATTTAGTTTTGGCATTACGAAATCTAATAAAATTATATCAGGATCTGATTCTCTCAGCTTATCTAAACCTTCTTCACCATTGTAAGCGGAAATAAGTTGATAACCATTTTCTTCAGTAAAAATCATCTTAAATAGACGGTGCATTGTGGGGCTATCATCTATAGCAAGAACCTTATACATAAAGCAACCCTCCCTAATTAAATGTGCCAATTTGATGGCAAATAAATTCTCTTATATTCCTCAATAGCATATCTATCAGTCATTCCTGCTATAAAATAAACTATTGCAGTTTTTTTGTCCTTTGCAGCTTTTCTAAAAAGCTCAGGCACTGCATCATAATTATTTTCATAAAACTTATATAAATCAAATAAAACTTTATACGCTTTATCAAACTCTTCTTTAATTATATCACACAAATAAACATTGGCAAATAAAAATTCACGTAAATCTTCAATTAATTTTAGCATTTTATCAGACATCACCACTTTTTCATAATTATTTTCAATAGTTGATAAAACTACATCTTTTACAGCATTATGTATACGCTCACCATGCGTATAACCAAGATTTTTCAAAATATCTTTTGGGATATCATCAAGAGAAATAATTTTTGCTCTAACTGCATCATCTATATCATGATTAACATACGCAATAATGTCAGCTAATCTGACTATTTGCCCCTCCAATGTTTTTGCCAACTTACTTTCATCAAAAATAGGCCCTTTCCCTTTTGAATGTTTTACTATCCCATCCAATACTTCAAAAGTGAGATTTAATCCAAAACCATCTTTTTCCAACTTTTCTACAACAGTTATAGAGTGAGCATAGTGCCTAAAAGGTTTACCTAAAATATCACTTAAAATCTTCTCTCCAGCATGGCCAAAAGGGGTATGCCCTAAATCATGCCCCAATGCTATAGCTTCCACTAAATCTTCATTTAATCTGAGCGACTTTGCTATAGTTTTAGCAATCTGCATAACTTCCAAAGTATGAGTTAATCTTGTGCGATAATGATCACCAAGTGGCGATAAGAACACTTGTGTTTTATGCTTTAATCTTCGAAATGCTTTTGAATGAATTATACGATCTCTATCTCTTTGAAAGTCAGTGCGTAATTCGCACTTTTTTTCAGGTTTACCTCTCCCTTTAGAATCCTTTGACCTAGCAGCTTTGGGGTGTAAAAACTTATCTTCTAAATCTTCAAGTTCTTCCCTTATCATTTATTTTCCTTAAAATAAAATCATTTACAGGTTTAGGGACAAAACAACTTACATCCCCACCAAGTAAAGCAATCTCTCTAACCATACTTGAACTTAAAAAAATGTACTTTTTATTTGGCATCAAAAACACCGTTTCACAATTAGCATTAAGTTTTCTGTTCATTAATGCCAATTGAAGCTCATATTCAAAATCAGAAACAACTCTCAGACCTCTTAATATAACATCTGCATTCTTCTCTTTCATAAAATCAACTAAAAGATTAGAAAAAGATTCCACTTCTACATTAGGCAGATGTAAAACAGATTCTTCAATCATAGTAACCCTATCATTTAAATCAAACAAAGGTTTTTTCCTTTTACTTTCAGCAACCGCCACAATCAATCTATCAAACATTTTAGCACCACGCTCGATAATATCAAGATGCCCATTTGTTAATGGATCAAAAGTCCCTGGATAAATTGCAATCATAATGTCAACTCCAAATAATATATTTTTGTATCTCCATAAGTTTTTGTATCAAACAAAATAAACCTTTCCTCAATTTCAAATTTTGTTCTAATACTTTCTTCATATATTAAAACACCTTTTTTTGCAATAAGTTGATGAGATTTAATAGCATTTAACAACTCTTTTGAATCAATTTTCCCATAAGGGGGGTCAATAAAAATAATATCATACTTAATTCTTAGCTTTTTAAAAGCTTTAAAAACATCGGATTTTATAATCTCGAATTTTTCATTTTGTATAAAACTTGTATTTTTTAAAAGAGTTGAAATATTGATATCAACAAATGTTACAAATTTTGCCCCTCTACTCAATGCTTCAATACCAAACGCACCAGTGCCAGCAAAAAGATCTAACACATATGAATCTACCACTTTATTATAAAGCTTAGAAAAAATTGCCGATCTTACTTTATCACTTGTTGGCCTTACTCCAGAACTCTTGGGCGAGATCAAAGATCTCCCCCTTAATTCCCCACCAGTTATTCTCAAAATACTCACTCCACAATTTATAAGCAATACTGTTTATATCGATTTTTTCATCATAACTAACATTAAAAATTTTTGCAATTACTCCCCCATAGTTTGGATAATTTTTGTATAATTTTGATTTTTTAAATAATTTCAAATAGATATAAATCATAAAAGTTTTAACTACATCTCCAAAGGAAGGGTGAAAATAACCACCCTCTATAAAACGTTCAATACCGCTTGAATTATGCAAACCAATCCGTAAGACAGTAACCCCTTTTTTAATGGCTAAAATATAATAAAATGTTGTAATAGCAATTATTTCACTAAAACCATAATTTAAATTTTTGCCTGATTTTATTAACGCTGCCAGTTTAGTATCTTTAAAAATAACTGCTGGATAAATCCTAATATATTCAAATTTTAACTTATCTATAAAATCAATATTCTGAATTATATCACCATATTCCTCACCAAACATTCCAACCATTATTTGAATCCCTACATTAAAATTATTCTGCTTAAGTAACTTTAAAATCTTAACAACCTCATTAGATGAATAATCCCTACCATTTAATCTTAAAACTTTCTCAGAAAAACTCTGAACCCCTAACTCAACATCCTCAACATTATTATCTTTCATTTCATTAATTAATTCAGTGTCAAAACCAGAAGGGTAGCAAGAAACCCTAACCTTTAAAATATTTATAGAATTTGCTACTTTATACAAAAATTCTCTCTTATCTTTTGGTAATAAATTAAAACTTCCGCCATAAAAAGCTATTTTCCCCCATTTTTTTTTAACTCTTAAAAAAAGATTTACTTGATCTTCTACATCCTTTTTAAAATCATGTAATTTAACACCAGTGATACTGTTTTGTTGACAATAAATACATTTTTTGGGACATCCCGCAAAAGGGATAAAAACAGGTAAAATATCTTTGCCGTTTTTCATTTAGATTAACTGATTATCTTGCAAAAAGGTCAACGCCTTGCTTGCAGCATCAATTTCTGCCTTTTTCTTATTTCTACCTACACCAATAAATTTATTCCCATCAGCAAGTTTTAATTCCACAGTAAAAACCTTATCATGCTCTGGACCTTCTTCTTTCAAAACCTTATACTCTGGGATATAACCAAATTTTTGCTGAGTTATTTTCTGTAGCTCTGTTTTTGGATCAATTATAATCCCTTTTTCAATATATTCATCCATCAATTCACTCATCAGCATCAAAACAATCCGTCTTGCTTCATTATATCCACCATCAAGATATACAGCGCCCAAAAGTGATTCAAAAATGTCTGCTAAAATGGAAGGTTTTGTATATCCCCCACTCACTATTTCCCCTTTACCAAGCATCAAAAAGTCATTTAATCTTATCTTTAAAGCTATTTCACTTATGATATCTTCACTAACAAAAAATGAACGGTATTTTGATAAAACACCTTCTTTAAACTCTTTGTACTTGATTACAAGGTATTCAGTAACAATAAGTTGTAAAACAGAATCCCCTAAAAACTCAAGTCTTTCATAATTTCTCTTCAATTTCTTTTCATAAGCATAAGAAGAGTGTGTGAGGGCCTCAAGTAGCAACGATTTATTTTTAAATCTATACCCTATTAACTCTTCTAATTCTTCAATGTTACTCATACTTTTTCAAGACTAAACAAGCATTAGTGCCACCGAAACCAAAAGAGTTACTCAAGGTGTATTTAATATTTGCATTTATAGGTTTATTTGGAACATAATTTAAATCACATTCTGGATCTGGATTTTCTAAATTGATGGTTGGTGGAACAACACTATTTTTAATAGCCAAAGCACAATATGCAGCCTCCACACTACCTGCTGCACCTAAAAGATGACCTGTCATAGACTTTGTAGAACTTACATAAAGATTATAAGCTTTTTCTCCAAAAACCTTTTTTATTGCTTTTGTTTCAATCAAATCATTGTAAGGAGTGGAGGTCCCATGGGCATTAATATAGTCTATATCTTCTGTAGAAATACCAGCATCTTTAATAGCCAGCTTCATTGCCCTACATGCACCATCCCCTGATTCATCAGGAGCAGTAATATGGTAGGCATCTCCAGTCATACCATACCCAACTACTTCTGCATAAATCTTAGCTCCTCTAGCAAGCGCATGCTCTAACTCTTCTAAAATCAAAATCCCAGCTCCTTCCCCCATAACAAAACCATCTCTATCAGCATCAAAAGGTCTACTTGATTTTTCAGGTTCATCATTCCTCCTTGATAAAGCTTTCATATTTGCAAAACCGGCTACTGCAAGTGGAGTTATGGCACTTTCTGCACCACCAGCAAACATAATTTTAGCATCACCTCTTTGAATAATCTTAAAAGCATCACCTACAGCGTGAGTCCCTGTCGCACAAGCAGTAACAACACTACTGTTTGGCCCTTTTAAACCGTAACGGATAGATATTGCACCACTTCCCATATTGATAATAGCAGAAGGGATGAAAAATGGAGAAACTCTCCTATACCCTTTCTGCATATATACAGCATGCTGATCTTCTATAGTTTTAAAACCACCTATCCCTGATCCTATTATTGCTCCCGCTTCTTCATGGTCTATATTCCCAAAATTTAAATTTGCATCCCTTGCAGCTAGCTCTGCAGCAACCAACGCAAGAACAATAAACTCATCAAATCGTTTTATATCTCTTTTATCTACATATTCTTCTTTATTAAAATCTTTTACCTCTGCAGCTATTTTCACCGGAAACTCAGAGGCATCAAACCTTGAAATATAACCAATTCCAGACTTCCCTTCTAAAATATTCTTCCAATTTTCTTCTACCCCTATGCCTAAGGGAGTAACTAAGCCTATTCCCGTAATAACAACTCTTTTATTCACAAATTCCTCCTAATATTCATTTTATAGATTAACAACATATTACTAGATTCTATCTAAAACAAAACCTAATAATATGCTGTTGTAAAAGTAGAAGGGGTAACCCTTCTACTCCATATGAGCTTTAATATAGTCTATTGCATCTTGTACTGTTTTTATTTTTTCAGCTTCCTCATCAGGGATTTCCATTCCAAATTCCTCTTCAAAAGCCATAATGAGCTCAACAGTATCAAGAGAATCAGCTCCTAAATCATCTACAAAAGATGATTCTGGTTTAATCTCGTCTTCTTCAATATTAAGTTGCTCTGCAATAATTTTTTTTACCTTTGCTTCAATATCTGCCATCTGTTCCTCCTATTTTTTATTAACTAAAATACATGCCACCATTTACATGTATTGTTGTGCCGGTAATATAATCAGATTCAGGGGAAGCTAAAAATGCTACCGCATTTGCTACATCCTCTGGTTTACCAAAATAACCCAAAGGGATTTTTTTGAGCATTTCATCTTTCACATCTATAGACAAACTCTGAGTCATCTCTGTATCTATAAATCCTGGGGCTACAGCATTAACACGTATACCTCTAGTTGCAAGTTCTAGCGCAACACTTTTAGTAAGCCCAATAAGTCCACTCTTAGTAACCACATAATTTGCCTGACCAATATTGCCAGTAAACCCTACCACACTACTAATATTGATAATTTTACCATAACGTTTCTTCATCATACCTCTGGCTACTGCTTTTATACAGTTAAACGCACCTTTTATATTTACATTAAATACTTCATCAAAGTCTGCTGTTTTTAATCGCAAAATAATATTATCTTTTGTTATCCCAGCATTATTTACCAAGATATCAATAGCCCCGAACTCATTTTCTATAAATTTTACCATCCCTTTTACTTCTTCTTCATCTGCAACATTACCTTTATAAATAATACACTCACCTGAAAGAGTATTTTTTATGTAATCTGCTACTTCTTTTGCTTTCTGCTCGTTTGAAGAGTAGTTAATTGCAACTTTACACCCAAGTTGTGCAAGTTTAATAGCAACTGCTCTACCTATCCCCCTTGAGCCACCAGTAACCAAAGCAACTTTATCTTTTAAAATCATATATCCTCCAGCTTACCCAAATCCTCAACTTTTGAAATATTTACAGTTTTAACTTGTCTGTTAATTTTTTTTATTAAACCTGTCAACACATTTCCTGCTCCAATTTCCACAAAAGTTGTGAATCCATCTTCAATCATCTTCTCAATTAACTGGCTCCACCTAACTGGGGACGAAACCTGTTTAATCAAGTTTTCTTTAATTTCAGTAGCTTTAAACTCTAAATCAGCGGTCACGTTAGAATAAACAGGTTTATCAATATCTGAAAATCTCACCTTCTCAAGATAATTTTTCATTTTCTCTTCTGCTGGTTTCATCAAAGCACAATGGAAAGGTGCACTTACAGGAAGTTTAACGACTCTTTTTGCACTTATCTCTTTCGCCCTACTCATAAACTCTTCCACAGCATCACTATGACCAGCTACCACAATCTGATTTGATGAATTATAATTTGCTGGTTCAACTAAAAAACCTTCTTTACTAATACTAATACATAATCTTTCTACATCTTCAACATTAGCTCCAATAACAGCAGCCATTGCACCAACACCTACAGGCACAGCTTCCTGCATAAATTTGCCTCTGTTATGCACAGCAAGTAACGCATCTTCAAAAGTAAGCCCACCAGCAGCAACAACTGCAGAATATTCACCTAAAGAGTGTCCTGCAAATCCATCAAAGTTTATTTTATCTTTTATCAGGTTAAATATACCAACACTCATAACCAATAGAGCAGGTTGTGTATTATAAGTAAGCCTCAGTTCCTCTTCCGGTCCATCAAACATCAACTTTGATAAATCATATTTTAAAATTTCATCTGCCTTTTCTATTAAAACCTTATATTCTTCAAATTTATCAAAAAAATCTTTACCCATCCCAACATACTGAGACCCTTGTCCAGGGAATACCGCAGCAATTTTTGACATATTAACCCCCGATAATTACTATATAGTAAATACTGTTGCAGCCCAAGTTAAACCGCCGCCAAAAGCAGCAGAAACGATATTTGCACCTTCTTTAATTTTCCCATTTTTTCTGGCAATATCTAATGCTGTAGGGATTGATGCTGCAGATGTGTTTCCAAATTTATCTAAAGTGACAATTACTTTATCACTATCAAGTTTTAGCCTCTTGGCCACTGCATCTATTATCCTTAGGTTTGCTTGATGAGGTATTAAAAAATCTATATCTTCAAAATTTAAACCACTTTCTTCTACAGCTTTTACAGCTACATCAGCCATAGCTCTAACAGCAATTTTAAAAACCTCATTACCTTTCATCGAAAACAGATTGCTTTCTATATCAAAATCTTCTCTATTTGATAAAAATGTTGAACCTCCAGCTTTACATTCAAGTAAAGATGTATACTCTCCATCAGCATGTAATAATAAACTTCTTACTCCAGGCTTATCACTTTTAGATAAAATAACAGCCCCAGCTCCATCCCCAAGAAGTACACAGGTGCTTCTATCTTTCCAGTTAACTATTGAACTCAACCTTTCAGCACCAACTATCAATATATTATTTGCAAGATTATTTTTAATTAATGAATCTCCAATGGCTAAAGAATAAATAAATCCAGAACATGCAGCGTTTATATCAAAAGCAAAAGGCCCTTTAATCCCCAATTTACCTTCTAAGTAACAAGCTGTAGAAGGAACTAAAGAATCTGGTGTACATGTTGCTACAATAACTCCATCTATATCTTCTTTTCGTATTTGTGCATCCTCTATTGCTTTAATTGCAGCTTCATAAGCCATTTCACTTGTAGTTTTATCTTCTGAAATCCTGCGCTCTCTAATGCCTGTGCGAGTTACTATCCATTCATCACTCGTATCAACAAACTTTTCAAGATCTTTGTTTGTAAGAATTTTTGATGGGAAATATGAACCTGTGCCTATTATCTTTGAATAACTGTTCATGACACACCTTTTTTTTATAACAAAAACAAAGTAAAAACCTAATCCTAAATTACTTGAAAAAAATTCATTTAAATATGTTGCACAATCATATAACTTTTTGAAAGTTCGTATAATTATGAGTTTGCTTCGTCACTAAAAACCCTCGCAATGACTTTACATTGATCATTACGAGCTCCAACGAAGCAATCTCAAAATGTTTTTTGTCGTGCAACATCCTATATTTCTAAAACTTAATCAGAAGTAATCTTTTTAAATCTGTCTTTTATATTGTTCCAAAAAGTTTCTACTTTGTCAACTTTTAATCTCTCAAGAGATGCCTTAACTCTTTCCTCTATAAGTTGATTTAACCTTTGCTCTGCTAACTCATAAGCAACTTTTATACCATTCTTAACAGCATTAGCATTGGAACTACCATGCCCTATAATACATATACCATTCACACCCAACAAAGGAGCACCACCATATTCGGTATAATCAGCTCTTTTCTTCAGAGATTCAAAAGCAGGTTTTAAAATCAGTGCGGCCATTTTTCTGATAAAATTTTTAGTTAGCTCCTCTTTTAATAACTTGCCAATATACCACGCTGCTGATTCGCTAACTTTTAAAGCTATATTACCTGCAAACCCATCGCAAACAACCACATCTGCCCCGCCTTTATAAAGCTCTTTCCCTTCAACATTACCTATAAACTTAATCAAAGGGGATGTTTTTAAAAGATTAAACGCATTTTTTGTGCTTTCATTACCTTTTAAATCTTCTTCTCCGATACTGAGTAATCCAACAGTTGGTTCATCTTTTTGAAAAACTATTTTAGCATAAGCTGAACCCATAATTGCAAATTGTAAAAAATGTATAGACTTACAATCTACATTTGCACCTATATCTAGTATAACTGAATGCCCCTTTGCATTTGGCAAAACCGCTCCTATGGCAGGTCTATCAACTCCTTCTATCGGTCTCAATATAAGCTTAGCACATGCCATCACAGCGCCAGTATTTCCTGCACTAAAAAAAGCTCTAGCTTCACCTTTCTTAACAAGTCTTAACCCTTCATGAACTGATGATTTCCTCTTTTTTCTAACTGCAACTGAAGGCAAATCATCCATAGTAATAGCTTCTTCTGCGTGTATTACAGATATTTTCTCTTTTGGATAATTCCCAGCCTTATCAAGCTCTTGTTGGATTAAGGTTTTATCACCCACCAATATTATATGAATATCATACTCTTTGGCAGCTAAAATAGCTCCTTTGACTATTTCACGAGGGGCATGATCGCCCCCCATTGCATCTACAGCAATTCTCATAATTTCAGTTTTTACAATTCAGATACTTCTAAAACCTGTTCTTTCTTATAATAACCACACGCTGGGCATACAGAGTGAGGTATTTTTAGCTCACCACAATTATCGCATTTTACAAATGCACCACTTTTCACATGATGATGGCTTCTTCTATGCCCTCTTTTTAATCTTGTTGTTTTCTTCTTAGGAGCACCCATTTTTCACCTCTTCTTTTATTTTTTTAACTTCTTTAAAATTTCTAATCTCGGATCTATAAAAGTATCACTACACTTACAATCTTCATAATTTAAATCAACACCACACCCTGGACAAATCCCCTTACAATCTTCATTGCACAGCCACTTCATAGGTTTTAGCAACATAACCTCTTCTTTTATAATTTCATCGACATCTATAAAATCACCAAGAACATTATAAAAAGATAAGTCCTCATCTTTCAACTCAATTTCTTCTTCACTATTTTCTTCCAGTTTGTTTCTCACAATCTCCAGCTGAATCCTTTCGCTAAACTCTTTCTCAACTAAATCTCTGCACCTATCGCATTTATCCTCTATTGTAAAAGTAACTATCCCGTCCAAAAAATACCCTTTTTTTATAGGATAAATTTCGCCTGTAAAATTTTTTACAACAATATGAGCATCAATATACTCAAAATCAAAGTTAGTATCAAATTTTAAACCATCTGATTTAATTTGTTCGAAATAGATTTTCACTTTTTATACCTCAAAGTAGCGGATAAATATATTTAAACTACTCTTCGTTGTCAAGGACAAACTCAGTATTAATCCTTATAAAACACATTAACAAATCACTAATTATTTGACTTTTATAACAATATTGTTTATAATCTATTATAATATATAATTAATTTATTTTCGAGGTTTTTTCATGTTATATGCCCAAATAGAGTTTGTTTATTTACACAATGCAAAGATAAAAGATGCACCATTACTTTTTATAATGAGGAATAAAGAGAGATTTAGGGGAAAAATTTACGACTTTGATCCCTATTCAGTTATCATTGACGATGCAGAAGTTAAAATTCATATTTACAAAAGGGATATTGCAACAATTGCTTCTGCAAAAACTATTATCGATGTAGACTATATTAGTAAAACCTATTATCAAACTCATAGAGGGAGACACCCAAAACATACAAGACCTCCAATGCAGGATATATTTTTAAATGAGGTTAGAAAATCCAAATCCCCAATTATAGCATATTTAACCAACGGAGTAAAAGTTAGAGGGTTGCTTGTAGGTTTTGATGACTATGTTTTGCTTACATCCTATGAAGACAGACAACAACTTATTTACAAAAGTGCAATATCAACAGTTTACCCATTATATCAAGACAAAGAAATCATTAAATATGATGATGAGAGGTAAGTAATGGAAAAAAACTACAAGATATTAGTAGTTGACGATGAAGAACATACAAGACTGGGTTATGCAGAAGTATTAAAACTTGATGGATATGAAGTAGAAACTGCAGAAACGGGATTAGAAGGTTTAGAAAAGGCCAAACAATCTGATTTTGATGTAATAGTTACAGACCTTAGAATGCCACAAATGGATGGCTTAACCTTTATTGAAAAACTTAGAGAGTTTAACAAAGATGTTAGGGTAGTTATCATTACAGCCTTTGGGACATATAAATCTTACCAAAAAAGTAAACAGCTTGGTGTAATTACATACTTAAATAAACCTGTAAGAGCTAAGGATTTAAAAGACGCTATTACAGATGTTTTGGCCAAGTAAGAGTAAAAATGTTTTATAGTAATATAAACGATATATACGATTTTTTATTCCCTTTTGATGAAACAACTTACAACTTTTTAAAAAGTTATGCAAAAAAAGATCTCCCCATATTGGATATAGGTTGTGCTACAGGAAAATATGTAACCAGATTTAGAAACGATAACTTTAAAGCTTTCGGCCTTGAGTTTGAAAAAGGGTTTAATTTAAACAATCATTTTATTTATGGTGATATGAATCAATTACCATTAAAAGATGAGAGTAAATTTGGATTAATATATTCTATTGGCAATACATTGGTGCACGTAAACGATAAACTTCAATTTTTTAAAATTATTAAAAATAGTATGAAGTTATTAGATCACAAATCATATCTTTTGATACAAATAATAAATTACGATAGGATATATGGTTATAACATAAAAGAATTACCAGTAATTGATAACGAATATATATATGCAAAAAGGCTCTACCATTATGATGATGAATCAAAAATAACCTTTGAAATGGTAGTTACCGACAAAAAAAATAATACCACAAAAACTATAAAGCAGACTATAACACCCATCTTTTTAGAAGATATAAAATTAGCTGCAACGAAAGCAGGCGCTGGTTTTGTCCAGTTTTTTGGCAGTTTTGATGAAGATAAGTTTTTTATCAAAGATAGTTTGATGCTTATCGCTGCTCTATATAAAAATTAACCTATTTTAGCTCTACTCTATTTTCTAAAGCTTTTAAAATAGCAAATTCATCAGAATATTCTATATGTGTGCCAACGGCCAGACCAGATGCAATCCTAGTAATTCTGATGTCGTAATCAGCAAGCAATTTTTTTAAATAATATGCAGTAGTTTCACCATCAACATCTGGATTAGTTGCTATAATTACTTCTGTTACACCCAAATCCCCAACCCTATTTAATAACTTCTCAAAACTCAACATATCTGGAGTAATACCATCAAGAGGTGCTATTCTCCCCCCCAACACATGATATAGCCCCTTATAAATCCCACTATTTTCTATAATGATTACATCTTTTGCTTCTTCAACTACACAGATAGTTTTTCTATCTCTACCTTCATCTAAACATACATAACATATATCTTTATCAGTCAGCGAACCACACTCTTTGCAAAATTTAATATTAGTTTTCAACTTATTAATACTGTTAACAAGCGACTCAACATCTTTATTTGTCATTTTTAAAAGATGTAAAGCCAGCCTAGTGGCCGTTTTTTTCCCAATCCCAGGCAGCTTACTTAATTCAAATACACATCTTTCAAAATCAGCTAATTTAATCATAAATATAAAAGTTAGAACATCCCAGGAAAGTTTAGACCCATGCCACCTGTAAGTTTACTCATTTTTTCTTGCATTAACTCCTGAGACTTTTTAATCCCTTCATTTACCGCTGCTAATACAAGATCTTGTAACATTTCTACATCCTCAGGATCAACAACATCTTTTTCTATCTTGATTTCTACCAATTCCTGTTTCCCATTTACTTTAACTGTCACCATACCACCACCAGCAGAAGCCTCAACTACCTCTTTTGCAGCTTCTTCCTGCATCTCCAACATCTTCTTTTGCATTTTTTGAGCCTGTTTCATCAATTGTTGTATATTCATCACTTCCTCCTTTTTTAAATTTTGATATGCATATAGATTTTTTAACTATTTATCAAGTTTAATTTCTTTTATAGTAGCATCAAATTCATTTTCAATAAGCTTAACAGCACTATTTTCCTTTAATTCATTTTTTAGCATTTTATCTTTAAAAGTTTCTATCTCGGTTACTTTCTCAATCACCCCTTTTTTTTTACTCCCATTTTCGAGCTTTATTACTACATCTTTTACCCCATCAAAAAAACGCTCAGCAGCCTTTTTTACATAATCTAGATTTCCATTCTTCATGATTATATTATAATGGAACACTTTCTCCTCAGAAAAACCTATTACAAGCTTATCATTTTCTATTGCTATAAGATATCCATACCCCAGATTAGAAGCGATATTTGGCCTTTTTTCACCCAACTTATCAATAAAATCTTTCCATAATTTATCTTTATCACTTAGATTAGTAACTGGCTGTGGCTCTATTTTTTTTATCTTACTATCTTTATTTTCACTCATTTTATTATCTGAACTGAAAGCAGATATGGGTAAAATCTTTTCTAAATTTAAAAGCTTAAAAACACCTATCTCAAAAATATCTTTATCAAAAGAATAAAACCTTAAGTCATTATACATTTTTAATAAAACTTGGTGGACAGCAAATAAATACCCATCATCTACATAATCTAGCAATCTATCAAAAAACACTCTTTCATCGTTAGTTAATGAAACATCATTTTTATCGTTGAACTGTTTTAGGATTAACAATGTCTTTGTAAAACTAAGAAACTTTTCAACAACGTATTTATAATCCAAGCCTTTCAAATCTATCTCACTCAATAGCTGTTTTATAGAATCATTATCCTTTAAAATTATCTTTTCAAAAAGTTCATTAATAATCTTATCTTCTGATAAACCAAGTAAATATTTGGTATCATCCAAGAAAACTTTACCGCCAGTATACGCTATAACTTGATCAATAAGGGAAAGACAATCTCTAACACACCCATCAGAGTTCCTAACAATCAGATTAACTGCATCTTCTTCATACTCTATATTTTCTCTTTCTAATATACTCCTGATATGTTCAATAAGTTTTAAATCAGGTATTTTAGAAAAATTAAAGCGTTGACATCGCGAAAGGATGGTAGCTGGTATTCTATGGGCATCAGTTGTAGCAAAAATAAATATCACATAAGATGGTGGTTCTTCTAATGTCTTTAGCAGTGCATTAAATGCCGCCTCCGTCAGCATATGAACTTCATCTATAATGTAAATTTTATATTTAGATTTTGTTGGTAAAAACTTTACAGATTCTCTTAGCTGCCTAATCTCATCAATACCTCTATTTGAGGCTCCATCTATTTCATATACATCTAAAGATGTCCCGTTAGTAACTTCAACACAATTTTCACATTTATTACATGGATTTACACCTTCAGGGCTCAAACAGTTTAATGCCTTTGCAAAAATCCTCGCAGTACTCGTTTTACCAATACCTCTAGGCCCAGTAAAAAGATAAGCATGACTTATTCTGTTTAGTTCTATAGCATTTTTTAATGTCTTAACAATATAATCTTGATATACAATCTCATCAAAAGATTGAGGTCTATATTTTCTTGCTAAAGCTAAATAACCCATAAAATCACCTCGTTAAAAAAATATACCAATATTCAATCTTAATCAATGAAAATTAAAAACCTTATCAATTCTAAAAAATATATCCAAAAGTGAACATTTATGTCAATATATACTCCTCAAAGATTTTTTTGACGAAATTTAACTTTTTCAAATAACTTCAACAAAAAACAAATTAATCAACCCTTCAATATATTTTAATTATCAATATGTTGACTTCATAGCAAAATATAGTTTATCACTTATTTACCGATTTATTTCTAATAAACAGCTATTATAATAGTGTTTTATAAATACTTAATGTATACCAATAAAATATATTGAAATAATTTTATTTTTATTATAAAATATAACTATGTTATATAAATTTAAAAATGTTCAACACAACTAAACTAGGAGGTAATGATGAAAAGAAGAGAATTTTTGAAAAAGGCTGCTGTAACAACCGCTGCAGCTGGCGCTGCATTATCTTTCGGTGCTCCTGCTGTTCATGCTAAAAAAAGATATCTTTGGAAAATGGTTACTACATGGCCACCACACTTCCCTGTTTTTGGTGAAAGTGCTGAATTTATAGCTAAATGGGTTGAAAAAATGTCCGATGGAAGGCTCAAAATACAGGTATATGGCGGTGGCGAACTTGTTCCACCTTTGCAAGCTTTTGATGCTGTTAGTGGTGGTATGGTAGAAATGGGACACGCATGTGCTTACTACTGGGCTGGTAAAGCTCCTGCTACTCAATTTTTTGGTGCAGTTCCTTTTGGACTCAATAGTCAACAGATGACATCATGGATATTGGCTGGTGATGGTCATAAACTTTGGAGCGAACTATATTCAAACTTTAACCTTGTCCCATTTTTAGTTGGAACCTGTGGTGTTCAGATGGGTGGATGGTTTAACAAGGAAATTAACACTATTAACGATGTAAAAGGCCTAAAAATGAGAATCCCTGGCCTTGGCGGTAAAGTAATAGCTAAAGCTGGTGGTACTGCTGTTCTTTCAGCTGGTGGTGAAATTTACACCAACCTTGAAAGAGGCGTAATTGATGCTACCGAATGGGTTGGACCATATCACGATTACAAAATGGGTTTTTATAAAGTAGCAAAATACTATTACTATCCTGGTTGGCATGAACCAGGTACTGCAATTGAAATGTTTGTGAATAAAAAAGCTTATGAAAAACTCCCAACTGATTTGAAAGAAATCATCAAATATGCTGCACAAAGCTCTGCTGCATGGATGTTATCAGAATTTGAAGCAAAAAATAACTATTACTTGCAAAAACTTATAAAAGAGCACAATGTAAAACTCAAAAAATTCCCAACTGACGTTCTAAAAACATTTAAAAAGTATACAGAAGAAGTATTAGATGAAATTACTACAAAAGATCCAATGAGTAAAAAAGTTTACGAAAATTATAAAGCGTTCCAGAAAAATATTGTTGATTGGGATAAAATCTCCGAATTTGCATACCTTAGCGTTCTATATTCATAAAAGAGGGGATTTCCCCCTCTTTTTTTTAAAAAAGTCTATTTAGTCTCACTTTACAACATATATCTTAATTAAATTCTGTTTGAATTTTTGACAAAAACTTATATAATCTAATTATAAATTCACTTGGAGGTAATGATGAAAAGAAGAGAGTTTTTAAAGAAGGCTGCTGTAACAACCGCTGCAGCTGGCGCTGCGTTATCTTTCGGTGCTCCAGCTGTTCATGCTAAGAAAAGATATCTTTGGAAAATGGTTACAACATGGCCACCTCATTTCCCTGTAATGGGTGAAGCTGCTGATATGCTTGCAAAATGGGTTGAAACAATGTCAGAAGGTAGGCTCAAAATACAGGTATATGGTGGTGGTGAACTCGTCCCCCCTCTACAAGCTTTCGATGCTGTTAGTGGCGGTATGGTAGAAATGGGCCACGGAGCATCTTATTACTGGGCTGGGAAATCTCCTGCTACTCAATTTTTTGCTGCAGTTCCATTTGGTATGAATGCTCAGCAGATGAATGCATGGATTTATGCAGGTGATGGCCTTAAACTATGGGAAGAAGTTTATGCAAATTTCAATGTAAAACCAATGCCTGCAGGAAATACTGGCGTTCAGATGGGCGGATGGTTTAACAAAGAAATAAAAACCATCTCTGACTTCAAAGGCTTAAAAATGAGAATCCCTGGTCTTGGTGGTAAAGTACTCGCTAAAGCTGGTGGTACCGCTGTTCTTTCAGCTGGTGGAGAAATCTATACAAACCTTGAAAGAGGTGTAATTGATGCCACCGAATGGGTTGGTCCATATCATGACTACTTGATGGGATTTTATAAAGTAGCTAAATACTATTACTACCCTGGATGGCATGAACCAGGTACAGTTTTAGAAATGTTTGTAAACAAAAAAGCTTTTGAGAGCTTGCCAAAAGATTTGCAGGAGATCATTGTAACTGCTGCTTATAGATCCAATCTTTGGATGCTATCAACATTTGAAGCAAAGAATAATTTTTATCTCAATAAACTTATCAATGAGCATGGTGTTAAACTGAAACAGTTCCCAGAACCTGTACTAAAACAACTCAAAAAATATTCTCAAGAAGTATTAGAAGAAATAGTTGAAAAAGATCCTTTGAGTAAAAAAGTATATGACAACTTTCTTGCATTCAAAAAGAATGTTGTTGCATGGGCTAATATTTCTGAAATTGCTTACGCAAAAACACTTAACCTATAAAAAGAGGGGGTACCCCCTCTTTTTTAAATCATCAATCACAAAATAAACAGCATCTAACAAATTTTCACCAATAAAATCTGCAGTAATATTTTTACTTTTAAGTTTTTCTATTTCTGCTTTTCCATAACCTGTCATAACAAGGGCAGTTTTACACTTACAATTAACTCCTAGTTCAATATCACTAACCTTATCTCCAATAACATACATAAAATCGGTATCAACAGCTAATTCAGTAATAGCTCTATTAATCATGCCAGGTTTAGGCTTTCTACATCCACAATCCTTTTTAAACTCTCTTATTTTTGCATCCTTATGATGTGGACAAAAGTATATCCCATCAATTTTTGCTCCATTATTTTCTAAAAGTCTTACCATTTTGTTATGCAGTTTATATACATTTTCCAAAGGGAAATAACCTTTTGCAACTCCAGCCTGATTCGTAACAACAATGGCCAAAATATCCAATTTGTTAAGTAATCTAATAGCCTGATAGACGAATGGGTAAATTATAAAGTTATCTTCATGATTAATATAACCTGCTTCAATATTGATTGTGCCATCTCTATCAATAAATACTGTAGGTCTCTTCATCCTTTTTCACCCTTTTAAATCTTTTATGAATTAAATACCATTGATCTGGATGCTTTTTTATAACATCTTCATAAACCATATTTATTTTTCTTGCCATAGAATTTAACCTTACTTTTAAATCCCCTTTTTTTTCAGGAAATATTAAATCATAATGAATCATTTTATAATAGCCATTTTCCCTTATGACAAAAATGGGTAAAATTGGTATTTTTTTACGAATAGCAATCAATGGAATTCCAGCTATAAAAGTCGTTTTTAATCCAAAAAAATCAACATAAATACTATCTTTTTCCATTGCACCATGATCAAGTAAGCTTCCAATATAATAATCATCGTCCAATAACTTTGATACTTTCAAAGCCACATCCCTATGAGTAAAATATTCTATTCCCTGGCTCCCCCTCTGCTTTTTAACAAAGCTATCAATTTTCTTATTTTTAATCCTTCTACCAATGATTGCTATTTTCTTCTTAAATATCTTTTTTACAAAAACTGGGCCAAACTCCCAAGAGCCAATATGAGCACTAACCACTAACAAAGAATTATATTTACCAATTTTATTATATAAATTTTTTTCATCTTCAATAATTACATTGTTTACTATAAACTCAGCGTCAATTTTATCTAAATAAAGCAACTCGAAAAAAGATCTAAAGATATTTTGAAAATTTCTCTTCAAAAAAAAGTTATTAGGCCTAACACCTATTACTTCACAATTTTTTATAGCTACTTTTCTGCGATCTTTTATAACATAAAAAGCGATAATCCCCAATATATCAGCTAACTTATACAAAGTTTTAAGCTCAAATTTTCTCAATATGTTAATAAAAAAGAGCACTACAACTTCCTATCTATAAAATCTAAAATCTTAGAAATTTTATTTTTAGCAATATTATTTAGCTCATTTTCAAATCCATCAAAATCACAATTTAAAATTACTTCATCTTTTAAATATGACTCAAAATCTTCCTTATTCTTTACAGTATAAATCAAATTATATTTTTTAGCCAAATCGTATATCTCTTTAAAATTCCACATATTTTCACCACATCCTATAACTTTTCTAAACTGCAACGACTCAAAAATATTATGCCCACCGATATTGTTTACTACTGAGCCCCCAACAAAAATTTTGCTAGAAATTTTATAAAACTTCTCCAACATCCCAAACTTATCCACTAAAATAACTTTACTTTTTAATATTTTATCTTCTCCTTCACTCCACTTAGCAACGCTATAATCATAATTTTTTATAATTTTATATACTTCATCAACCCTGTTTAAATGCCTTGGTACAATTATCAATTTATCGTATTTATCTTTTACTTGGCCAAATGCATTCAAAACTAACTCTTCTTCCCCTCGGTGTGTACTTCCAGCAGTGAAAAAATTCCCTTTTAAAAACTCTAATTCATCAATTTCCACATCTTTTTTTACAAAAAACTTCAAATTTCCTAATAATTCTAAATTTTCTTCTCCCTCTAATATCTTCTTAAATTTTATATAATCATCTTCACTTTTTACAAAAATTTTATCAAATCTTGTTAATAAATATTTAAATATAAATTTTAGTTTATAATAACTTTTAAAACTCCTATCAGATATCCTGCCATTAATCATAACTAAAGATGTTTCTTTGCTTGCAGTAATTATTAAATTTGGCCAAATCTCTGTATCTACAATAAAAAAAAGTTTTGTATTCAAAAGCTGAATTAAGTATCTTATTGCAAAGCTGTTTTCAATAGGCAATAAAAAACATACATCAGGTTTTAATTCCTTTATTGCGATCTCCTTCCCTGAGTAAGTAACAGTGGTCACAACAATTGATAGATCAGGAAATCTCTTTCTAATCTCATCAACTAATACTTTAAGGCTTCTAACTTCTCCAACACTTGCACAATGAAACCAAATACTCTTTTCTATCTCTTTATCTATTTTAATAAACCCAAACCTTTCAAAATAATCTTTTTCTTCTTTCTTCCAAAGAGCTGCTAAATAACCTAAAGGTACAATAAAAGGGATTAAAATAAAAATAAGCAAATTGTATATAATTTTAAGTATTGTCATTCAACAACTCCAGCATCCTTTTCTGAAGGAATAATCTATCCTGCTCCAAAAGAGTTTCATCCATATTCTTTGAAAAATAGATCGGCTCACCATATACTATTTTTATTTTTGAAAAAGGGTATGGCAAAACAAATCTATCCCAACTTTTAAACTGTTTATACTTATAACATTTTGCGATAGCAGGAACAATTGGCCTCAATTTTTTCTTGGCAAGATAAATTACTCCAGGCTTCACTTCATAAATTGGCCCCTTAGGGCCATCCACAGTAATAGCAGCATCATATTCTTCACCCATTAAACGCTTTGCACCAATAACGGCCTTCACCCCACCTCGAGACGATGAACCTCTCACTGTTTGAAATCCAAACTTCTTTAAAAAATAATCGGCAATGTCACCATCTTTACTTTCTGAAACAATTGTAACAATTTTTTCATTTTTATGTAAATTAACAAAAGGGAACAGCTGCCCATGAAAAATGGCAAAAACTATTTGCTCCCCTCTTTCTCTTAAACTATCCACTACTTCTCTATTAACTAATTCATACCTCAACGTTTTATAGTAATTTTTTAGTATGTGATATCCTATGTTTAAAACAGATTCATTCATTTACAGCGTTTTTTACCACACTTGAAATTATCTCAACTTCTTCATCTTCTAAAAATGGGTTCATTGGTAATGACACAACCTTTTCAGCTAATTTTTCAGATACTGGGAAGTCTCCTTTCTTATAACCAAGTTTACTAAAACTCTTTTGCAAATGAACAGGGATGGGATAATAAATAGCAGAAGCGATTTCATGCTCTTGTAATCTTTTTTGAATTAAATCCCTTTTCTCACTTACTATAGTAAATTGATGATAAACATGTTGACCATTATCATTTTCAGCCTGTATCTTTACAAAATCAGACAAACGATCTCTATACAAATTTGCTATCCTAATTCTGTCATTGTTAAGTTTATCAATATACTTAAGTTTTACTCTCAAAATTGCAGCCTGGATATCATCTAGCCTAGAATTAAATCCCAACATCTCATGGTAATATCTTGTAAAAGAACCATGATTTCTCAATGCTTTTAATGTATTGTAAACACTTTCATCATCAGTCGTTATGAGACCTCCATCCCCATAACAACCCAAATTTTTACTTGGAAAAAAACTAAAAGCACTTACATCACAAATTGAGCCAATTTTTTTCCCTTTGTATTCTGCACCAAAAGATTGAGCACAATCATCAAGTACTTTTATATTGTATTTCTTCGCTACTTCAATAACCTCATCAAGATTAGCTGGATTACCAAATAGATGAACAGGGATTATAACTTTTGTTTTTTCAGTAATTTTATTTTCTAACTGAGTAACATCTATGTTCATAGTTTCTTCGTCAACATCCACAAAAACAGGTTTCGCATTGCAATAAAGAATAGCCTCAGCAGTTGCAATAAAGGTAAATGGCACAGTTATTACCTCGTCCCCCTCGCCAACACCTAATGCTCTCAAAGCAAGATGCAAAGCCTCAGTACCACTGCCAACACCAACAGCATATTTAACTCCAAGATATTCAGCCACTTCCTTTTCAAAGGATTCTACATTTGGACCTAAAATAAATCTCGTTTCTTTTAAAGAGCTTTTAACTGCCTTATCTATCTCTTCTCCAATTAAATTCATTTCCCTTTTTAAATCTAACATAGGTATCATAACTTTCCTCCAAACTTATTTTCTTTGTTCTTCTTTTGGATCTAATAAATCTCTTAGCCCTTCACCCAAGAGATTGTACCCAAGCACTGTTAAAAATATTGCAACTCCAGGGAAAAATGATAACCACCAGGCAAACATTATATTATCTTTTCCAACTGTCAAGATATTTCCCCAAGATGGAGTAGGTGGCTGGACACCAAGCCCCAAAAAGCTCAATGCAGACTCTGTCAAAATAGCTCCAGCTATCCCCAAAGTTGCAGTAACAAAAATAGGTGTAAAAACATTTGGTAAAACATGCTTTAAAAGAATCTTCCATGTTCTAAGCCCTAATATTTTTGCAGCAATTACATAATCCCTTTCTTTTACGCTTAGAACTTCTGCTCTAACCATCCTTGCGACACCCATCCAACTCGTCAAACCAATAACTATCATTACATTTACAAGACTTGGTTTTAAGAAACCGATAACTGCAAGGATCAGAAAAAAAGATGGGAAGCTTAGCATAACATCAACAAAACGCATAACCATACTATCAATAAAACCCCCATAATAACCTGCAATCAATCCGAAAGCTGTACCAATAACAATTGAAATACCAACAGATATAAAGCCCACTAAAAGTGATACCCTAGAACCATAAACTATCCTACTAAATACATCTCTCCCTAAATCATCTGTCCCAAAGAGATGATCTTTTGATGGTGGTAAGAATATATTATTCAAATCTATCTTATAAGGATCATGAGTCGCAATAACTGGAGCAAAAACAGCTATAACAAAAAAACTAACAACAATAACCAAGCCTACCCAAAAAAGTGTACTACCCTTTTTTCCCATACCTAATCCTTGGATCTACTAGAGCATAAACCACGTCAGCAACTAAATTTCCAATCAACGTTAAAACTGCTCCAATAACCAAAATACCCATTATTGTTGGATAATCTCTCATCATAACAGATTGGTAGAAAAGCTGCCCCATACCTGGTAGCCCAAAAATAGATTCAAATATCACACTACCACCAATAAGCCCTGGAATCGATAAACCTAATATTGTAATTATTGGTAACAACGCATTTCTTAACGCGTGCTTAAACAATATTTTATTTTCTGGAAGACCTCTACTTCTAGCAGCCTCTACATATTCTTCATTTAACACTTCAAGCATACTGTTTCTTGCAAATCGTGATAACCCAGCAAGTCCACCAAAGACCGATATTCCCACAGGCATTATAGTATGTTTGATAACATCAATAATTTTACCAAACATAGTCAATGAATCAAAATTATAAGATTTAAGACCTGATATTGGCAGCCATCCAAGAACAACGCCAAAATAATACATACAAAGAAGAGCTAGCCAGAAAGTGGGTATTGCAAAACCGATAAAAACAAAAATAGTTACCCCTCTATCAAACAAGGTATCTTTATAATAAGCAGATAAAACACCTAAAGGTAACGCTATAATAAAAATTAACACCATAGCAGTTACATTCAAATAAATAGTCAAAGGCAATCGCTCTTTTATTTTTTCTAAAACCGGCTTCCTATCTAAAGCAAATGATTCACCAAAATCCAATTTGGCAACCTTTTTTAGCCAATTAAAATACCTGATATGTATGGGCTTATCAAGTTCATACATTTTAATAAATTTTGCTCTTGCAGTTTCTGAAACTTTAGGATTCATCTGAGATAAAAACTGCACAGGGTCACCTGGAGCAAGATTGATAACAATAAAACTAATCATCGTAATCCCTATAAGCATAGGGATCATACCTAGCAATCTTTTAATTATATAATTTAACATATTTCTACTTTTATCTACTTTGTAAAATGATATCGCTGTTCAGCTTTTGGAACGTACCAATCTATAAAATTGTACATCAGACCCGCTGGAGCTGGAGAAACATTTCTAAACCTCTTGTGAAGAGCTATCAATGCATCAGGTACATACAGAAAAGTATAAGGTTGATCTTCTGCTAAAATTTCTTGAATTTTGTGATAATAACTCTTTCTCTTTTCAACATCAAACTCAACACGAGCCTTTTCAATTAGATTATCCACCTCTTTATTTTGATAACATATAAAATTTAACTTTTTATCTCTACAATTTGAAGAGTGCCATACATCATACAAATCAGGCTCCTGAGGTATACTCCAACCCAAAATAACAACCTGAAAATTCCGTTTATCAATATACTCGCTAATAAATGTTGCCCATTCTAAAATTCTAATTTCTACCTTAATCCCAATTTTTTCCCAGCTTTGTTGAACTATTTCAGCTATCCTACTTCGAGAACTGTTCCCCTGATTTGTCAAAATAGTTATCTTAAACTTTTTTCCGCTCTTTTCTAAAATACCATCGCCATCCACATCAGACCAACCAACCTCTTTTAAAAGTTCTTTAGCCTTTTCCAAGTTATAATCATATTTTTTTACATTTGGGTTATACCAAATGGTCCCTGGCTTGTATGGCCCTGTAGCCTTTACACCAAGACCAAACAAAACCCCTTTGATAATATCATCTTTAGGGGTAGCATAGGTTAATGCTTGTCTAACCCTTTTATCAGCAAATAAGCTATTTTTCAGATTATAACCAATATATGTGTAGGAATTAGCCAAGTATTTATATTTTTTATAATATTTTTTAAATCTTGTATTCTCAGTCTGTTTTGTATATTGCAAAGGGAATAAACCCATCATATCAATGTTTTGATTTAACAGTTCTAAGAACATTGATGAAGTATCAGGTATAACTCTGTATATATATCTTTCTATGTGTGGTTTCCCTTCAAAATAATCTTCATTTGCAACCAATGTAATATGGTCCTGAGATTTCCATTCTAAAAATTTATATGGTCCTGTTCCTATTGGTTTCCTCTGTAATGGGGATTTTGTTATTGGTTTCCCTTTTAACAAGTGTGCAGGTAAAATCGATACTGTCCAACTTGCTAATGCTGGTGCATAAGCCATTTTATAATAAACTTTAACTGTATAATTATCGGGTGTTTCAACTTTTTCAATTAATCTAAAATCTGCATCATACGCAGTAGGTGTTTTATCATCCACAATTATTTCGTATGTATACTTTACATCCTCAGATGTAAAAGGTTTCCCATCCTGCCACTTTACACCCTTTTTAAGATAAAATGTGATTACTTTTTTATCCTCTGAAACTTCCCATTTCTCAGCCAAATCACCTACAAGATTAAGATTTTTATCATATTTTAATAAGCCATTGTAAATAAGCCCTGCAACAGAATGAGATGCCGAATCAGTAGCTAATATTGGTATTAAATTACTTGCGTCACCAATACTCCCCTCAACTAAAGCATCACCAAAAGCTACAGTTTCATTTTCAAGCTTTTCTTTGTTTTTTTTAGATACAGGTTCCTCGTTTGTCCCACAAGAAGTAAAAACAAAAATTAACAGTAATAGTAAAAAAAGCCTCTTGGCAAATATCATTTGCTCTGCAATGGAACCTGAGGCAAATTGTTTTTCTGCTCTACCGGCGCATTAACAGGAATATTATTTAAAATACTTTCTCCTGTTCTATTCTTTGACATAATTGTCAACGTAATTGAAGTAAAAAAGAACACAATAACCAAAATTGTCGTAATCTTATTCATAATATTTGCTGGTGTAGCTGGCCCAAAGCTATCACTTGAACCACCACCAAAAGCTGAGCCTAAATCAGACTCTTTTCCCGACTGCAATAAAACAGCTAAGATTAAGAGTATACTAACAAACACATGAATGGCTATTATTATGCTATACATTACTCACCTCTTTATTCATAATATTTTAAAATTTTTATAAAAGATTCAGCTTTTAAGCTTGCACCACCAACTAAAGCACCATCTATCTCTGGTGAACTCATCAATTCTTTAATATTCTCTGGTTTGACGCTTCCACCATACATTATTCTAATACGTTGAGCTACATCATCGTCATAAAGCTTAGCTATATATTTTCTAATTTCCATATGCATCTTTTCAGCATCGTCTTTCGAGGCTGTTTTTCCTGTCCCTATTGCCCATACAGGCTCATAAGCAATTACAACATTATTAATCAACCCTTTTTCAACACTTTTTAATCCCAAACCAACTTGCCTTAAAACTGTCTCAACCTCACAACCAGCTTCTCTCTCTTCTAAAAGCTCACCCACACATAAAATAACATTTAATCCTTTTTTTAGTGCGTGTAATACTTTTTTATTTATTACCTCATCTGTTTCCCCAAAAATATGTCTTCTTTCAGAGTGTCCTAAAATAACATAATTACACCCAGCACCTAAAAGCATATCAGCAGAAATTTCTCCAGTATACGCACCAGAATCTTCAAAATACATATTCTGACCAGCTAAGATATGGCTATCATTTAAATATTTCTTGATTTCATATATAGAGATAAATGGTGGTGCAAAACCAAAATCCACACTTAATTGATCCACACCACTATCAATAACAGATTTCACAAGCTCAACGCCCTCTGAAATAGTGGTATTCATTTTCCAATTACCAACGATCAAAGGCTTCCTCATCCTTCTTTCCCCTCACTTTTCTTTTCCACAATAGTTTTAATATCTTTACCCATTTCGCATGTCCCATTAAAAATAACACCATCTTCAACTATCAAAGATGGCGTTTTAATACTTCCGTTTACAACTGCAGGCTTATACAACTCTACTTTATTTTTTGCAACAATATTTCCTTCAAAATAACCAGAAATTTTTACAACACCAGCCTCTATATTTGCTTTAACTTTTCCAGATTCAGCAATAACAAAAGTATCACTACTTTTAACATCCCCTTGAAAATCACCATCAATTCTCACCATACCATCAAAGATAAGTGTCCCTTCAAATTTGGTATTTTTACCCAAAAATGCATTAATTGCATTACTTTCGTTTTTACCCTTTATCATAACTCGCCTCTCAAAACATTTATTATTCTATTTAAATCATCATTACTATTAAACTTTATAACAATGCTTCCACCCTTTTTTTTCAATTGAATGTCTACCTTGGTTTCAAAATAACTCTCAAGCTCTTCTTCTAGTGTGGAAATAAAGAGGTCCTTCTCAATACTCTTTTTAGTTTCTGCAGGTTTACTTTTAAGCTTAGAGACTAACTTTTCAGCTTCCCTTACTGATAGTTCTTTATCTATAATATCTTTCAAAACTCTCAACCTGCTTTGAAGATCATCTATCACAAGTAAACATCTTGCATGCCCCTCACTTATAAGCCCTTCTTTTAACGCTTTAAGACTTTTTTCATCAAGCGCCAACAATCTAAGAGTATTTGCAACAGCAGATCTACTTTTACCAACAATACTGGCAACCTGTTCCTGAGTATAACCATATTTATCCATCAATTTTTTATAAGCTTCTGCAAGCTCAACAGGATTCAAGGATTCTCTTTGTACATTTTCAATTAAGCCTATCTCAAGTCTCTCTTTATCATCCTGCTTATCTATAACTATTGCTGGAATCTTTTTAATACCAGCAAGACCAGCAGCTCTCCACCTTCGCTCACCAGCTATAATCATAAAACTATTTTGAGAGATTTTTTCTACTAATATGGGCTGTAAAACCCCTTTTTTCTTAATAGATTCAGCTAAATTATTTAAAGATTCTTTATCAAAATTTTTTCTGGGTTGATTTGGATTTGCCTGTATATTTGTAATATCTATTTCTATAACCTTTTTCCCCGCTTCTCTATCTTTGCTTGTAGGTATAAGAGATTCTAATCCTCTACCTAGTGGGTTTCTTTTCGTCATCTTCTACTTATCACCTCTTTTGCTAATTCTATATAACTTTCTGCACCTTTAGACCTTATATCATAAGAAATAATTGGTAATCCATGGCTTGGAGCTTCACTAAGTTTAACATTTCTTGGAATTATGGTTCGAAACATATCTTCTCTAAAATATTCCCTCACTTGTCTGTATACTTCTTTTGATAAATTATTTCTGGGGTCATACATTGTAAGTAAAATCCCTTCCAATTTCAACTCAGGATTTAAATTTTCTCTAATTAATCTTACAGTATTTAACAGTTGGCTCAACCCTTCTAATGCATAATATTCGCATTGCAACGGGATCAATACAGTATCAGCTGCTGTCAGAGAATTTATCGTCAATAAACCAAGAGAAGGCGGACAGTCTATAATAATGAAATCAAAATCATCCTTTTTCATATCAAGATGTTTCTTTAATCTTGTCTCTCTAGATAGAACTGTCACCAACTCTATTTCAGCAGCAGTTAAATCTATTTTACTAGGAACTAAGTAAAGATTGTTTATTTGAGTTTCTAATATAATCTCGTCTAGAGAAACGTCACCCACTATAGCGTCATAAACAGACTTTTCCAACTCATGTGGTAGATAACCAAGCCCGCTTGTAGCATTTGCTTGCGGATCCATATCCACAATCAAAACCTTAGCTTCTGCAATAGCTAAAGCAGAAGAAAGATTTACTGCTGTAGTCGTCTTACCAACACCACCTTTTTGATTTGCTACTGCTATAATTTTACCCATAACTTGGAAGATTACTCCATATTCATCTAAAAATCAACCCACCGATTTTTAGATTTTTATATCTAAAAACTGAAACAGTTCGATTAAAGAAAACCTGTATTTATTGTAAATATCATTCATCATAATTTTGAAAATAACAGAAGTAGCTTCAGCATCATAAAGCGCTCTATGCCTCTTATAATTAGATTTTATTCTAACATTGTATTTTTCTATTAAAGCATCCAGATTGTGATATCTTGACAACACATTTACTTTTTTAGAAAGTGCTAATGTATCTAAAACAAACTCAAAAGGTTCATCTATTAAATATTCCTTTGATATTCTTCTCAAAAAAGCCATATCTTTCCTTGCATTATGAGCAACTGGAATACACCCTTTTGCAAATTCTATAAAATTATAATAAGCTTCACATTCATCAGGAGCATTTGCAACATCCTCATCTGTAATCCCATGAATCTTTTGAGAATCCTCTGGAATAGGTATCCCAGGATTTACTAATACATGAAATTTGTTTTTGTAATCAATCACAAACCCAGGCTTTATTTTTACTGCGCCGATTTCAACAATTCTATCTCCATCAAAAGGATTTATCCCAGTAGATTCTATATCAAAAACACAATACTCAACTTCATTAATTTTTTTATCTAACAATTCTGCGTATTCAAGTATCATACTATTTTTTGATTATCCTTGTAATATCATTATAAAAAGCAAAAAACATTAATGATATTAGCAATGCAAGGCCAATATATTGAGCAACCATTCTAACCTTTAAACTTACTGGTCTTCTTATTATCATTTCAATGATATAAAATAAGAGATGTCCACCATCCAAAACAGGTATAGGCAAAAGGTTCAAAATAGCAAGATTTATACTGATTACTGCCATGAATGCAAGCAAGCTAGAAAACCCAGCTTTTGCAGTCTCTGATGCCATCTGAAAAATCATTATTGGACCACCGATATTATCAGCTGGCACAACCTTTTGTATAATTTTAACAATCCCTAAAAGGGTAAGTTTTGTAACCTCATTTGTCTTCTTAAACCCCAAAACAAAAGATTCAAACAGATTATACTTTACTTCTATATAATCACCTTTAGGCATTATGCCTATTAAACCAACATATTTATCTTCACCAAAAATATTTTTCACTTTCTCCTTTTTAGGTACTAAAGTTAAACTGATTATATTGCCATCTCTATCAATTTTAACATGTACCTCTTCTCCAGCTTTGAATTTTATATAATTTCCGATATCTTCCCAAAACTTTACTTTGTGGCCATCAATTTCTATTATTTTATCACCAGGCTGTATCCCTGTTATAGCCGCAGGCATCCCATCTTTTACTTCACCAATAACAGGTAAAAGTTTTTCTATACCAGACATAAAGATGAAAGAAAAAATAATGATAGCAAGTAAATAATTAAATAAAGGACCTGCCAAAACAATAAAAAATCTATACCATACAGGCTTATTTGAAAAAGCCTTATCAGCATCTTCATCACTTACAACATCATCCTCTTCATCTGGATTTTCCCCATACATTTTTACATATCCACCTAATGGGATCAAAGACAAAGCATATTCAGTCTCGCCCATTTTTTTTGAAATAAGTACAGGCCCAAATCCGATTGAAAACCTTAATACTTTTACACCGAACAATTTTGCAAATATAAAATGTCCAAATTCGTGGATAAATACTAAAATGCCAAAAACTAAAATTGCAGATATAATACCCATCAAAACCTCTTTTTTATAAAATCTAATGCATACATTCTTGCGGTTTTATCTACTTCTATAATATCATTGATAGATTTGACATCAACTTGTTCTATTTTTTCAAGAACCGATTCAATTACACTTGGGATATCAATAAATTTTATCTCTTTTTTCAAAAAGCCTTCCACAGCCACTTCATTGGCAGCATTTAATGCAATATAATACACTGCCTTATCATTATTCAAAACTTCGAATGCCAACTTTAAACATGGATACCTTTTAAAGTCCGGTTTTAAAAACGTCAATTTTTCAAGTTCATAAAAGCTCAACCTTTTTGTATCAAGTGTCAGTCTTTCAGGATAACTCAACGCATAAGCTATTGGAACTCTCATATCAGGAAAACCAAGCTGAGCGATATAGCTCCCATCACAAAAAGAGACCATTGAATGAATAATACTCTCAGGGTGGATAATCACATCTAATTTATCAGTTGAAACATCAAATAAAAATTTTGCTTCAATCAGCTCTAACCCTTTATTCATCATAGTTGCTGAATCTACAGTTATTTTCTTACCCATTTTCCAATTTGGATGTTTCAACGCTTCATCAATTTCAACAAATTCAAGAGAATCTATTGGTCGCCTTCTAAATGGACCACCACTTGCTGTTAAAATTATTTTTTCTAAAAATTCTTTTTTATGCCCTAAGATTGATTGAAATATAGCAGAATGCTCACTATCTACAGGTATTATTTTTGCTCCATTTCTTTTAGAAATGTTATTTAGTATGCTACCAGCTGTTACCATAGACTCTTTATTTGCTAAAGCAATATCTATCCCTCTTTGTAAAGCGTGATACGTTGGTAATAATCCAGAAAACCCTACTGCAGCAGAAAGTATAATATCTATTTCTTCATTTTTTATAATATTCAATAACTCATCTAATCCAAATAAGACATCTCCATTATCACTACTATCTACACCTGTTAATATTGCATATTTTGCATCGATATCTTCTTTGAAGTTTAATAATTTATCCTTACTACTATGGGCAGATATAAAAACTACCTCAAATTTATCCTTATTTTTCTTAATTACATCAATTGCTTGAGTACCAATGGATCCAGTGGCTCCAACAACTCCAACCTTTTTCATCCTACCTCACAAAAAAATAAATATAGTAATAGAGAGCTGGAGCGCCAAAAATCAGAGAATCAATGCGATCAAGCATACCACCATGGCCAGGGAATATATTCCCACTATCCTTAACCCCTGACTTCCTTTTAAACATTGATTCCACTAAATCTCCTAAAACTCCTGCTGTAACAACAATAAAAGCGCTAAAAATTATATTTTGAAAGTTTAACTTAAGAAAAACCGTACCATAAATTATTGCAGCAATAAACCCACCGATATACCCTGCGATCAACCCTTCCACACTTTTTTTAGGACTTATAAGTTCGTAAAGTCTTCTTTTTCCAAATTTAATACCAAAAAAATATGCAAAACTATCGCTTAACCATATAATAAAAAAGAGGTAAAAGATATAATGGTAACCTTCATGTCTTAAAAGCTGTAAATGTGAAATCATAAAAGATATATAAAAAACTGCTAAAAATGTTATTGAAATCGTCTTATAAGTATCATCTAAGGGCTTTGAGCCTAAGAGTTTTAATACCAACGTAAAAAAGCATATAATAAATACTGCAAACAGAAAAATATTTAAATCCTTTAAATAAAAGGCAAACGGAATTAAAAACGCACCTATAAAAGTAGGTACCTTTAAAAATTTAAACTCACTTTTTTCTATCAGTCTAGAAAACTCATATGTTGCAATCAATATCACAACTTCCAAAACTAAGAAAAAGTAAAAATCACTGAAATAAATTACAGCAAAGATAAGTAAAGGGATCAATATTAATGCTGTTGCTACCCTTTTCTGTTTTTCGCTCAAAATTCTCCTCTCATAATCTGTTCATCTGTCATCCCAAAACGTCTAACTCTCGATTTATAATTATCCAATGCCTTATCAAACTCTTTCTCATCAAAATCTGGCCATAATACTTCAGTAAAATACAACTCAGCATATGCAAGACGCCACAACATAAAATTGCTTATTCTCATCTCTCCACTTGTCCTAATCAAAAGGTCCACATCAGGGATTTCTGGATTATATAAAAAGTCTTTAAAATCTTCTTCTTCTTTAATCTCTTTTAAGCCTGACTTCAAAATTTTATTTACTGCATCTACAATCTCACTTCTACCACCGTAGTTTAATGCTAGGTTTAATACCATCCCAGAATTATTACTTGATGCATCAATAAGTTTTTCCAACTTAGATCTCGGCTCCTCAGGTATCTGTTCTAACCTCCCAGATACGACAAGCTTTATATTTTTGTCTATTATTTCATTAAACTTTTTATCAATAAATTCATTTAATATTTCCATTAAACCATTTACTTCATCCTTTGGCCTAAGCCAGTTTTCTGTGGAAAAGGCAAAAAGAGATAAATATTTAATCCCCAGTTTTGAGGCATAACTTACAATTTTATTGACAGATTCCATACCGGCCCTATGGCCAAAAATACGCGGCAGGTTTCTCTGCTTTGCCCACCTGCCGTTGCCATCCATTATTATTGCAACATGTAAAGGGTTTTTATCGTTAGTCACTTATAATTCCATAATCTCTTTTTCTTTTTTTGCTGTAATTTCATCAATTTTCTTAATATATTCGTTTGTTAATTCTTGGATTTTTTCTAAAGCTTTCTTTGCCTCATCCTCTGAAATTTCTTTCTCTTTTTCCAACTTTTTAATCTTATCATTTCCATATCTTCTTTCATTACGTATTACAACTCTTGCCTCTTCAGCCATTTTATTTACAAGTTTCATCAACTCTTTTCTTCTTTCTTCAGTCAACGGAGGAATCGGAACCCTGATCATTTTTCCATCATTAGAAGGGTTAAATCCCATACCGCTATTCATAATAGCTTTTTCAATCACTGGTACCATATTGGGTTCCCAAGGCTGAATAGTAACAAGTCTAGGGTCAGGAACTTGAATAGTAGCTACCTGTGGAATTGGAGTAGGGGTCCCATAATAGTCAACTTTAATGTTTTCAAAAAGTGCAGCAGAGGCTCTCCCTGTCCTAACACCTTTTAATTCTTCCTTATAATATGCAACACTTTTCTCCATCTTACTTTTTACTTCTTCAAAAATTTCATTTATCATTTTCACCCTCCACTAAAGTTCCTACTTTTCTGCCCAAAACAATATCTTTTAAATTACCTTTACCAAAAAGATCAAACACTATAATAGGTATTTCATTATCCATACACATACTTATTGCAGTAGAGTCCATCACCTTTAAACCTTTTGTTAATACATCAATATATTTTATTGTATCAAATTTCACAGCATTTTTGTTCTTCATCGGATCAGAGTCATAAACTCCATCCACTTTTGTGGCTTTGAT
Source organism: Deferribacter desulfuricans SSM1 (assembly GCF_000010985.1). Lineage (NCBI taxonomy): Bacteria > Pseudomonadati > Deferribacterota > Deferribacteres > Deferribacterales > Deferribacteraceae > Deferribacter > Deferribacter desulfuricans. Next base: position 129,915 of record NC_013939.1, on the reverse strand, counting down.
AACTACGTCAGCATTTATTTCTGAAGCTCTCAATGTGGCTGCTGTATCAGTAGTAAAATATGGATTCCCAGTACCTGCACCAAAGATTACAACACGCCCTTTTTCAAGATGCCTTATAGCTCTCCTCCTTATGAATGGCTCAGCAACTTGTCTCATTTCTATTGCTGATTGTACCCTTGTGGGAATTCCTAAAGTTTCAAGAGCATTTTGAAGGGCTAAAGAATTAATAACTGTGGCTAGCATCCCCATATAATCTGCTGATACTCTATCCATCCCTTTAGCTGATTCAGAGACACCTCTAAATATATTGCCTCCACCCACTACTATTCCAATCTGCACACCTAAATCATAAATTTCCTTAATTTCCTGAGCAATAAATTTAACCACATCACCATCTATACCAAAATTCTGTTTCCCCATCAAAGCTTCGCCGCTTAATTTTAACAATATCCTTTTATACTTTGTATTATCCACCTTCACCCTCCAGCTCTTTTTCTGCCTTTAATACATAATTAAAAACAAATTCCTTTTTAACAAAAGGTAATTTCACAATCTCTTTATATTCAATTTTATAAACTTTTTTATAATCATCATTTATAATTTTAATATCACTCTTTTTAATCGGGATATTTAAATCCGTAGCCTCATCCATTAAATTTCTTACAATATTATAATCGGGAAATCTCTTCTCATTATATATAACATTTTCAAATGCATTCTTAAATATATAATATTTTACCCAAGGTTTAGCAAAGAGAACACCCACATATATTAAAATGAAAAATATAGCTAATTTAATTATTAATCTAAACATAATATTCTCCTGTGTTAAATATCAATTTAACACATTTAATGTATAACTTTCAATACCCTATTTAATCTTAACTTAAAACCGTCACGGAAATCCCAAGACCAATAAATTATCCAGGCCTTCCCTTTAATTTTATCTTCCGATACAAAACCCCAATATCTACTGTCATAGCTTGAATCTCTATTATCCCCCATTACAAAATAGTAACCTTTTGGTATAATAAAACTTTCAGTATTATCCCTTGGAGTAAAATTGCCTGGTAATATAAAACTTGATTTATAAATAGCGTAAGGCTCATTTAAAGGTTTATCATTTATATATACCTTTTTGTTTATAAGCTGAAATTTATCCCCAGGTGTTGCTATAACTCTTTTTATAAAATCCTTTTCTGGTTCCACTGGCCATTCAAAAACTATTATATCACCTCTTTTAGGTTTGCCAAATTTATAAGCCAATTTATTAACAAGGATATGATCACCTATCAAAAGCGTATTAAGCATTGAGCCAGAAGGTATTTTATAAGCCTGTATAATAAAGGCTCTGATAATCATTGCAATTACAAAAGCAACAACTAAAGAATCTATCGTATCTTTAAATTTACCTTTTTTAACCTCTTTAACCTCACTGCTCATTTAATCCTCCCCCAATTTTAACACAGCGAGAAATGCCTCTTGAGGTACATCTACTTTTCCAATCTGCTTCATTCTCTTTTTCCCTTCTTTCTGTTTTTCAAGTAGCTTTTTCTTTCGTGTGATATCACCACCATAACATTTGGCGGTAACATTCTTTCTATAAGCCTTCACAGTTGATCTAGCCACAATCTTGTTCCCTATAGCAGCTTGTATTGCCACATCAAACATCTGCCTTGGGATAAGTTCTTTCAACTTATCCACCAATTCTCTACCCTTATAATAAGCATTATCTTTGTGAACAATAATACTTAAAGCATCCACTGGCTCTTTATTTATGAGAATATCCAGTTTAACAAGTTCACTAGGTTTATAACCTGAAAACTCATAGTCAAAGGAAGCATACCCTTTTGTCCTAGACTTTAATTTATCATAAAAATCGATAACAACTTCAGCTAAAGGAATTTCATATTCTAAAATCACTCTTTGCTCAGATATATAATTAAAATTCTTTTGAACCCCTCTTTTATCTTGTAAAAGTTGTAAAACTCCTCCTAAATACTCAGAAGGTACTATTATTGTAGCTTTTATAAACGGTTCTTCTATCTCCTCAATATCACCAATAGGTGGCAAAGAAGCTGGATTGTCAATTTCTAACATTTCCCCATTCTTCTTTTTCACACGATATATTACAGTAGGTGCAGTAGTAATAAGATTTAAATCAAACTCCCTTTCCAATCTTTCTTGAACAATTTCCATATGTAACAAACCTAAAAAACCACACCTAAAACCAAAGCCCAGCGCAGCAGAAGTCTCAGGCTCAAAAGTTATTGAACTATCATTTAAAGATAATTTTTCAAGTGCATCACGCAAATCATCATAATCTTTTGTATCAACTGGATATATCCCACAAAAAACAACAGGCTTCACTTTTTTAAAACCGGGAAAAGGCTTATCTGTAGGTTTATCTGGATGAGTTATGGTATCACCTATATTAACATCCTTTAACTCTTTTATCCCAGCAATAATAAATCCAACTTCACCAGCTGAAAGTTCATCCACATCTGTAGATAGCGGAGTAAATACTCCAACTCTCCCTACTTCATATTCCTTCTTTGATGACATAAAAATTATCTTATCACCTTTTTTAATCTTTCCATCTATTACCCTAACAAGGGTAACAACCCCTTGATAAGAATCATACCAAGAATCAAACACCATAGCTTTCAAAGGCTTATTCAGATCACCTTTTGGAGGAGGAATTTTATTGACAATCGCTTCTAAAATCTCTTTTGTCCCTGTTCCTTCTTTTGCACTTGCTAAAATTGCCTCTGATGCATCTAAGCCTATAACCTCTTCTATCTCTTCTTTTACTTTTTCTGGGTCAGCTCCAGGCAAATCTATTTTATTTAAAACTGGAATTAACTCTAAATCATTATCCAATGCTAGATAAACATTTGCAATTGTCTGGGCCTCAACACCTTGAGAGGCATCTACTACTAAAAGTGCCCCTTCACAAGCTGCCAAACTTCTTGATACTTCATAAGTGAAATCAACATGTCCTGGGGTATCAATTAAATTTAATTGATACCTGTTTCCATCATCTGCATCATAATAAAGTCTCACAGTTTGAGCTTTGATTGTGATTCCACGCTCCCTCTCTATCTCCATTTTATCCAGTACTTGATCTTTCATTAGTCTTTTATCAAGTGCTCCAGTAAATTCTATAAGTCTATCTGCAAGAGTGGATTTACCATGATCTATATGTGCAATAATCGAAAAATTTCTAATAAACTTTTGATCCATAAAAAACCGTTCCTTTATATTTTACTTCTTCCTACACACACATAATTAAATCCAATTTCTCTCATCTTTTTAGGTTCATAAATATTACGTAAATCAGCCAAATTATGATTCCTCATCAAGCTCTTAATTTTTTCCATATCCAGCTTTCTAAACTGGTTCCATTCAGTAACAATTACAAGGCAATCTGCCCCTTCTACAGCGCTATATTCATCTTTACTATATTCAATACTATCCCCAAATATACTTTTTGCATTTTCCATTGCAATAGGATCAAAAGCTTTTATCTTTGCACCATATTTTAACAATTCGTTTATTATAACTATTGATGGAGACTCCCTCATATCATCAGTATTAGGTTTAAAAGCAAGCCCCAAAATTGTTATATTGACATCTTTTAAAGAACCTTCTTTTTTTTCTTTTCCCAATAGTCCCAAAATCTTATCGACCATCAAAAGCTTTTGCCTCTCATTTGCTTCAATTGCAGCGTCAACAACTTTTATATTATAGCCATACTCCTTAGCTATGTTGCATAATGCCAGAGTATCCTTAGGGAAACAACTACCACCGTAACCAGGGCCAGGATGTAAAAATTTAGGGCTTATTCTTCCATCCATACCCATCGCTTTTGCTACTTTATGAACATCAGCACCCACTAGATCACATAAATTTGCTATTTCATTAATAAATGTAATCTTTAACGCCAGAAAAGCATTTGATGCATACTTTATCATCTCAGCTGTTTCAATATTAGTAACCACAAAAGGTGCTTCTCCAAGATAGTGTGCACTATAAATATCTTTCATTATAGCCACTGCTTCATCACTTTCAGCACCAATAACTATTCTATCTGGTCTCATAAAATCGTTGACAGCAGCCCCTTCTCTTAAGAATTCAGGGTTACTAACCACATCAAACCTAAATTTATCACCCACAATTTCTTTTATAATCTTTTTAACCCTTTGACCTGTACCAACAGGGACAGTACTTTTATTTACTACCACTTTATACCCGTTCATATTTTTTGCTATATCTCTTGCCACATTTTCAACATAAGTAAGATCAGCACTACCATCCTCTTTAGGTGGGGTACCAACTGCAATAAAAATAACAAGATTATCTTTAACTGCCTGAGCTACATCGGTAGTAAATTTTAATCTCCCAGCCTTACTGTTTTTCTCAACAATAACATCAAGTCCTGGCTCATAAATAGGTATTTCACCATTATTCAACATATCAATCTTCTTCTTATCTATATCAACACAGGTTACAAACATACCAAATTCAGCCAAGCAAGCTCCAGTAACCAAGCCCACATATCCAGTGCCAACAACCGCAATTCTCATCATAAACCTCCAAATTAATAAACTTACTATTAAGAAAGATCGTTAAAAACTAACCCTGAATCAAGTTTAGGATAGAAATATGTAGATTTTTGAGGCATCACAAGGCCATTTTCAGCTATCTCTTTAACTACCTCTATATCAACACCTTTTACAATAAAAGCTAAAACATCTTTCTCTTTTTCCAATTTTTTTATCTGCTCCATATTTTGAACAAAATATATACCCTCTTTTTTAAGCAGTTTTTCATCAGTAAAACCTAATATTGGTTTTAAAACTGTTTCTTCTAAAACAAAAGTATCAACCTTTCTATAAATCGGATGCAGTTTTTCATATTCCTCTTCTAAAATCGAGATAAAAGCAAATTTCCCATTATAATAAACAATAAAAGAAGGCACATCTGATTCTTTCTGTTTTTTTTCGGCAACCTTAAAATCATCAACTTTTTCAACTTTATAGCTTCTCTTTAATTTTTCAAAAAAATCATCAATTTTATCATTAAATTCAACAACACGATGCGTAGGAAATACCTTCAAACCTTCATCATAAAAATTCACAAACATCATCATAACAAAATCATAAGGTTTTATATCTTCAGGAGAATCACCATTTAATTCACGCATATAATCCCTATATTTAAGAGCCGTTTCGTACCTATGGTGTCCATCAGCTATATAGATTTTTTTATCTTTCATAAATTGTTCAATACTTTTCTTCATTTCCTCATCGCTAATCAGCCATAAACTATTTTTAACTTTTTCATCATTAACTGCTGAAGCTACCGGCATCTCTTTCTTTATGCTGGAAAAAATCTTCTCTAAAAAATTATCTCTATCAATATAAAGACCAAAAATTTGACTAAAATTTGCTTTTGCTGCCTTCATTAAATTGAATCTGTCCATTTTAGGCCCAGATAAAGTCTTTTCATGAGGAAAAACATTACCTTTATCGTACTCTTCCAATTTTAGTAAACCTATAAAACCAGTTCTTACATACTTTTTACCTTCATATTCATATTCCTGCTCGTAAAGGTAAAAAACAGGCTCAGGATCTTTAATTAATATCTTCTCCTTTTTCCACATCTCATACTTTTTAGCTGCTTCTTCATATTTATTTTCACCATCAGGTAAAATCAAATTTACAACATTATATGGGGATCTAAGTTTTAGTACCTCTTTCTGCTCCGGACTAATCACATCATAAGGTGGAGCAATAACCTGCTTCAATAACGTTTTTTCTAAATTGTATCTTACACCTTTAAACGGTTTTACCATGACCACGACAACCTCCTCATTTCAAAACAATTTTAGCAAACTTCTTCTTACCAACCTTCAATACAAACTCTTCATCCTCAATAATCTTGTATATATCTTCTACCCTATTCCCATTTATATAAATAGCACCCTGGGATGCCAATCTTCTTATCTCACTATTTGATGAAACAAAATTTATATTTTTTATAATATCTATAAGTTTCAAACCTTTTTCTAAAGTATATTCAGGCAAGTCATCTGGGATCTCTTTTTTACTAAAAAGCTTTTCAAACTTTTCTCTAGCCTCTTTAGCATCGTTTGTGCTATGGAATCTTGTAACAATCTCAGCTGCAAGAGCTTTCTTTACTTCCATAGGGTGCAGCTTTCCATTTTCTATATCACTTTTCATCCTATTTATTTCATCTTCACTTTTATCAGACAACAAAAGATAATATCTAAACATTAGCTCATCAGAAATAGACATTATCTTGCTAAACATGGTAAAAGGATCTTCTGTAATCCCCACATAATTACCTAGCGATTTACTCATCTTTTGAACACCGTCTAAGCCCTCCAATATGGGCATAGTTATTGCAATTTGAGGTTCTTGGCCATAATCTCTCTGTAAGTCCCTTCCTACTAAAAGGTTAAACTTTTGATCAGTTCCACCAAGCTCAACATCCGCTCTTAACGCTACAGAATCGTATCCTTGAACAAGGGGGTATAAAAACTCATGTATGCTTATTGGTTTGTTAGTTGAAAATCTTTTTGAAAAATCATCCCTCTCAAGCATCCTTGCAACGGTATACTTTGAAGCAAGCTTAATCATATCATAAGAAGTCATCTTATCCATCCATTGACTATTAAATGCCACTTCTGTCTTTTCTGGATCCAAAATTTTAAATACCTGCTCTTTATAAGTCTCTGCGTTTTTCAAAACTTCCTCTCTTGATAGAGCTTTCCTAGTTTCCGATTTCCCAGTTGGGTCTCCAATCATACCAGTAAAATCACCTATCAAAAAGATAACCTGATGCCCTAAATCCTGAAAATGTTTAAGTTTCTGTATCAATACAGTATGTCCAAGATGTAAATCTGGCGCAGTAGGGTCAAATCCAGCTTTAACCCTTAACGGTTTACCTTCTTTTAACGATTTTTCAATCTTCTTCTTTAACTCTTCTTCTACAATAATCTCTTCAGTGCCTCTCTTGATCAACTTTAACTGCTCATCTACAGGTAACAAATCACCCTCCTATTAAGCTATCATTTTTAAATAAGTCTGGATTATATAATCACCAAAAAAAATGTATATAATTGTTGCTAGCCCAATAAACGGGCCAAAAGGGATTGGATACTCCCTATTTTTAAATAGATATATAAAAAAAAGCCCTATGGTAGCTCCTACAAATGAACTCAAAAACAATATAAAAAAAAGTGGTTTATAACCCAAAAATGTACCAATCATAGCAAATAATTTAATATCTCCACCACCCATACCTTCTTTTCCAGTAAAAAGCTTATATACAAAACCTGGTATAAAAAGCAACAAAAAACCTACTAACCCTCCTATCAAGCTTATAATAAGCTTTTTTTGCAATATACCAAAAATTATTCCTACAGGAATCCCTCCCAAAGAAATTTCATCTGGAATTATCCCTGTTTCAAAATCATTATCTAATGCAGTAATTAAATCAATAATTCCAGCACAAATTAGCAAAGAAATTAATACAAAGTATTGCACAAAATAAACATTTAATCCAAATTTGTAATAAAGCCCTACTGTAATAATTGCAGTTATTATCTCTACTAATGGGTATTGTATCGAGATTTTCACTCCACAAACACGACATTTACCTCTAAGCAACAGGTAACTAATCACCGGGATATTATCATACCACTTAATTTTTGAACCACATTTAGGGCAACTGGAGCCTGGAGAAATTATTGATTTGCCATAAGGCAATCTGCTTATGACTACATTAAAAAAACTACCAAAAATTAATCCTAAAATAAAAAAAAATAGATAATCCATACCCTTATTGATTATTCTCTTTTAGAGATACCTCGATTGCAAAAATTTCACCGTCAATTTCAAAAAAAACAGCAATACAAGGGACATTACTAGGCCTTTTTATTTTGTGTCCTTTACCAGTTATCACATTTGGTATAGATATTTTGAATTTTAATCCTCTATCAGTAAAAATTTTTTTAGCTCCACCCGCAATCATATTTATAAGTTCTCCAACTGCATCTATAACATCATCATCAATATCTACCTTTTCTTCTCCAATGAATTTAGAAACTACTTTTAAAGCCAAAGATTCAGGAAAACTTACAACCACAGAACCAACAGCCTGACCAGTCAAACCAATAACACCTGAGATATCGTAACTTGGCTCATCACCTTTTTTCAACCCCACTGATTTCTTTTTAGGTTTTATACCAAGCATTGTCTCAAAAACAGATAACGTTGACTCTATAAATGGATTAATATGCTCAGCTTTCATCTTCACCCCTTATCCCAACAATCACAATTTTATTTTTATTTGCAAACTTTACACATTCATCCTTATCTACTACAAAAGTCTTGTTTGCTTCTAAAGCCAGTATTTTACCTTTATTATCTTTTATATTTTTCAATGTGTCAATACCTACGGTGGGGACATCAAACCTTAGATCTTGACAAGGTTTTGATACTTTTACAATAACTCCACCATTTTTTGCATATTTACACCCTCTTTTTATCGCCTCATCAGTCCCCTCAATGGCTTCAACAGCCATTACAGCTTTATTTTTTACAACTACAGTTTGCCCAATATCAACTCTGCCTATCTCTTTTGCCACTTTAAAACCAAACAAGATATCTTCCATCTCTTGCCCAGTAGGTTTCATTTTCGTCAAAACACCTTCTTCTACCAATAAATCTTTAAAAACATCTGTCTGCTTTAATACAGTAATCCCTCTTTCTTCCAATAACTCCACAATTTTCAGCATTATTGTATCATCTTTCCTATCCTTTAAGCTCATAAGAAGCTTAACTGAAAACATATCAAACTTTAAGTTGCTATACAACAATGACTTATTTATTTTACCTGCAAATAGTACTGATTCAACACGTTCTTTTTCTAGGGTGTCCAATACCTTTTTGGCTTGTCCAACACTAAATTTGTAAATCTTATCGGAAACTCCACTTAAATCAGTATTTATCTCTTCATTAAATGCTATGGTTACAACCTCGTGTCCCATAGCTTTTAGGTTATTAATCGCAATTAAAGGTAAATTGCCATAACCGGCTAAAACTGCAGTTTTCATAGAATCTACTTTCTCAACAGGCTATCTACAGTAAGGGCAACTTCTAATGATTTAAGCTCATGTTCAACCGATACAACTCTGCAAGATCTATTGTCTATGCAGTCAATAAAGTTTTTAATTTCCAATTTTAAAGGGTTATCTTTATACACAAACATTCTTTCTAGAATGTATTCATTTTTATATGTTAGTTCTTTATTACCAAAAATATGCTGACTTACACCCTGTCTATAAATATTAATATCCTGATTAGTATAATCGAGGTATATAAAAGCATCCTCTTGAGCGATACTCATTGTTCTATCTTTTTTTTGCGTAACTCTACTTACAATGATATTTGCCACTGTCCCTTTTTTAAACTTTATATTAACTGATGCAAAATCTGAAAGATTTGAATAAACAGAGCCACCTAATGCCTGTATATCTACTACTTCATCCTCTAATATATTTAAAATAATATCTATGTCATGTATCATAAGGTCTAATATAATACTATCATTTTTCATCCTTTCAGAAAAAGGCCCTACTCTCCTTGACTCAATCAAATAAGGGTTATTAACAATTTTCTTTAATTCCATTACAGCGCCATTAAATCTTTCCACATGTCCAATATTCAAAACCAAATCATTCTTTTTAGCAATCTCAAAAAGTTCTTTTGCCTCTTCTAAATTTGTTGTTATAGGCTTTTCAACCAAAACATGTTTCCCAGCTAATAAACACTCTTTAGCAACTTCATAATGATATTTAGTGGGGACAGCAATTGTCACTGCCTCAACGGAATCCAACATTTCTCTAAAATCTGTATACCCTCTAACACCAGTGAGTTTTGATTGTTTATTAACCTCATCCTCATTTATATCACAAATACCCATCAATTTTACTTCAGGGATTTCATCATAAAGATTTAAGTGGTACTTCCCCATTCTTCCAAGACCTATTAACCCCATCCTAATCATAATTATCTCCTGATGACACCTCTTTTAGATTCTTTTAAAAATTCAACAAACTCCAACCCCTCATCACTTTTTACAAGTTGTGACATCTCATTGAGAGCTTCATTTTTTGTTAACGATTTATCAAGAAATATTTTCAAAAGCCTTTTTAATTCATTCCTTACATCAGAACTTACACCTCTTCTTCTAAGTCCAACAACATTTAAACCATGAATTACTGCTGGACTTCCCTCCACCAAAGTGAAAGGCGGAACATCCATAGTGATTCTGCTCATCCCACCAATCATTGCCATTTTACCAATCCTGACAAATTGATGAACAGCTACAAAGCCCGATATTACAGCCATATCACCCACATGAATATGACCAGCCAATCCTGAATAACTTGTTAAAATAATATTATTACCCAGTTTGCAATCATGAGCTATATGAGAATTTGCCATTATAAAACAGTTGTCTCCAACAACTGTTGTCCAATCCTCCTTTGTTGAGGCACGGTGTATTGTTACAAACTCCCTAATAACACAATTTTTGCCAACTATAAGCTTTGTATCTTCACCTTTATAGCTTATGTCTTGAGGAGCTCCACCCAAATGAGCATTTGGAGAGATAACTGTCCCTTCTTTGATCTCAGTATTCTCTTCTATAACAGCACCAAAACCTATCTTTACATTATCATGTATTATACAATTTTTCCCTATAAAAACATTTGGTCCAATATCTGCTTTTGAAGAAACTTCGGAACTTTTATCTATAACTGCTGTTTTATGTATCATTTTTGCACCATAGCCATAAATTCTGCTTCACAAACAACTGCACCATCAACCTTAGCTTCACCTTTTAATTTCCAAACATCTTTTTTCCTCTTTACAACGGAGACTTCTAACATAAGTTGATCACCAGGTATAACAGGCTTCCTAAATTTAGCATTATCTATAGCCATAAAATAAACCTTTGCATTCTTTTTTTCTTCTTCAGAATAAAATTGGAATGCAAGTATACCACCAGCCTGAGCTAAAGCTTCAATTATTAATACCCCTGGCATTACTGGATTTTCAGGAAAGTGTCCAAGAAAAAACTCTTCGTTCATTGTCACATTTTTCAAAGCCTTTATAGTCTCATTATCCATTTCTAACACTCTATCAACAAGTAAAAATGGGTATCTGTGTGGCAGAATATCTTTAATCATATTAATATCCATTTTCCTTAACCCTCACTTCAAATATTTATCTAAATTCTTTAAAATTACATTCATCTTTAACCATTTTTTATGTTCCATTATTGGGCTTCCAGAATATACTCCAGGCTTTTTCACGTTACCAGGGACCCCAGCTCTAGAAGCAATAATTGTCCCTGAAGGTATTTTAACATGATCTGCTACCCCAGACTGTCCACCAATAATCACAAAATCTCCAATTTCAGAACTACCAGCAATACCAGCCTGAGATACAATAATACAATATTTACCTATTTTAACATTATGTCCAATTTGTACTAAATTGTCGATTTTTGTCCCTTCACCTATTATTGTGTTGCCAAGTGTCCCTCTATCAATAGTACAATTAGCTCCAATCTCCACATCATCTTCAATTAAAACTGAACCCACCTGTTTGATTTTTAAATGTCCAGTTGGAGTATTCACATAACCAAACCCATCACTACCAATTACGCTTCCAGCATGGATAATAACATTATCACCGATCTGCACATCTGAATATATTACTACATTTGAATATATTTTACAATTCTTCCCAATTCTTACATTTTTGCCTATTTTAACCCCACCATCAATAAAGCTATTTTTACCAATTTTCACACCATCATCAATTTTTGTAAAATCACCAATGTAAACTGGAGACTCAACAAAAATATCTCCTAAGATAGCATGATTAGAAATATAATGTTCCACATTCTCGTCTGGATAAAAGAGATCAATTACTGTTTTAATAGCAAATTTTAAGTCATCAACAAAGATATAAGGCAATGGGATCTTTGCCTCTTTTAGTTTTGCATCTACAATTGCAGCCACAAAACCACTATTTTTATCAAGTTTATCAATAAGATTAGATTTCCCAATAAACGTTATACTTTTATCCTTTGGAAAATCAACCGATGCAACATCTAATACTTCTACATCTTCACCACAAAAATCTGCTTTTAAATGTTTAGCAATTTCACTTAACTTCATTTCTTTCTAGCATGCCATTCTTTATTATATCTTTCAATTACAAGACTTGTTATATCAACCTTCCCTGAATTATACAACACGCCAGATTCTCTTGCTTCTAAAATTATATCATATTTTAATTCTTTACCTAATTTTTCCACAACTGCTTTTAAATCGGTAGCAATCTTTGATATAAACTCTTGCTCTTTCTTTTTTAATTCTTCATTAGAATCAGCCACATATCTTTTCAAATCTTTAAGTTTTTGCTGATACTCATCAAGTTTTGCCTGTTTTGCATCCTCAGATAATAGAGCGCTTTGATTATTTATTTCCTCTTGCATCTTTTTTAACTCGTTTTGCTTTTCTGAAATTTCCTTTTGCTTTGCACTGTAAAGCTTCTTCATCTCTTCCACTGCAGCTTTACCTGCATCACACTCATCTAAAGCTTTTTGCATATTCACAACAGCCACTTTAAGCTCAGCATACGCCGAACCAATCAATACAAAAAATATTGCTAAAAACAAAACACCTACTTTCCTCTTCATAATACATTCCTCCTTCTATATTTAATTTAAAACATTCCACCTATAGAAAAATCCCACCTATCAGGTGATTCGCCGGATTTTCTATCCAATTTTTTACCATATTCAAGTCTTAGTGGTCCTATTGGACTAAACCATCTAAAACCAAAACCAGCGGATTTCCTTAAATCATAGGAAAAATAATCTTCCCCATTATCATAAACTTGTCCCGCATCAAAAAAGACAACACCTTTCAGTTTTGCCGATTCTGAAATAGGAAATGTTACTTCTGCATTAAATAGCACATATTTATCTCCACCATAATCATAACCAGTTTCATCTTTTGGCGAAATATCTCCGTATTTAAAACCTCTTACACTATACATCCCCCCAAGACGATACCTCTCATCAACTGGTAGAGGATCATCATCCAACGATTTTAAATAACCAATTTCTCCATGTAGCATCCCTACAAATTTCCAGAAAAGTGGAAAATATTGAGAAGATTCTAGTCCGAGTTTAACAAAATCGTTATCCCCTCCCAATATACCACCAGCATATTTTACAAATATTTTTGATCTATTCCCTCTTGATGGGTCAATAGGGCTATCAAGTGTACTCCAAACAAGTGATGGGGTGAAACTTATTGTAGTTGTTTCACCTTCTTGGTCTTTTATATAGTCTGATGCTGTATCATCTATGTTATAAATCTTAATTTTATCATAAGCGAACCTATAGTAAGCATAAAGTTTACGTTTAATTATAGCATGTCCTAATCTTAAAGCACCACCTTTTGATTTCTTGGTGTACTCATAATAACTTCTCTTCAGATTATACAGGTCAAATCCAAACGTAATAGGTCTATCAAAAAGCCAAGGATTTGTAAAACTTAAAGTGTAATCAGTCCTTTTCGATGAAAATTCTGATTTCAAACTCAACTTATAACCAAGCCCAAAGAGATTATTTTGGGATAACTGTATCGTTCCTACAAAACCGTCTAAAGTTGAATAACCTGCACCTAAACTAAACATCCCTGTAGGCTTCTCTTTAACATCAAGCTTTAAATCTATTTTATCCTTATCAACAGGATCCTCTACTAAATTCACTTCTTCAAAATAACCTGTATTCTCGATATGTCTTTTTGACGCTTTTATTTTTTTGCTATTATATATTTCACCTTCATGTATATCAAATTCTCTTCTAATAACCCTATCTCTAGTTTTAGTATTACCACCTATAATTATCTCATTTATATGAACTAAAACATTTTCCTCAACATTATAAACTATATCAACATATTGTTTTTCATCATTTATAGAAGTATCTGGATCGATATTAGCAAAAGCATAACCTATTTCTGTAAACGCATCAGTTAGAGAATCTATATCTTTTCTAAATTTTTCACTTGAAAAAATATCACCCTCTTTAAGCGAAAGCCTTTTTCTTAATTCTTTATCACTTCTATGAACATTCCCTTTAAACCTAATCTTTCTAACTTTATACTGTTTCCCTTCTTCTATCCTAAATGTTATTGTGATTTTTGTCTTATCTTCATTTAGTTTTACTTCAGGTTCAGCCACTTTTACTCTCATATAACCATTATTCAAATATTTGGCTCTTATTCTCTCTCTATCTAAAGCCAATTCATCTCTTTTGAGTTTTCCACTACCTGTAAGCCACGACCAAAACCCTTTTTCATCAGTCTCTACTATCTTTTTTAGTTCTTTATCTTTATACACATTATTGCCATAGAAGTTGATTTTAACCACTTTTGCTTCTTTTCCTTCATCGATGGTAAAAATTAAATCAACACTGTTATCTTTTCTCTCCTCAATGTCATAAGTAATTTTTGCATTGTAAAAGTTTTCATCTTCATATTTTTTTCTTATCTCCGCTATACTCTGCTCTATTTTGGCTTTATCAAAAGGGTCCCCTTCATGAATCAACAAAACCTCTTTTAATGTATCCTCTTTTATTTCATCGTTCCCTTCGATATAAATTTTATTAATAAAAGGTTTCTCTTTCACAATATATGTCAGCACAACCTTTTCATCTTCAATTGATAAATCCACTTTTACATCTAGAAAAAGACCTGTCTTATAAAGCTTTTTAACACTTTCATCTATCTTTTTCAGATCAAAAGGTTCACCACTCTTTACTGCATAATTAAAAATGGTTTCAACAGGTATTCTATGATTCCCTTTAACTTTTACTTCATCTATTTTCACCGTAGCAAACGTTGAAATTGCAAAAATAAAAAACAGAAAAATAAAAAATATTCTTTTAACCATTTATAGCCTCTATAAGTTTTTTTATCCTAAATGATTCAATTTTTGTTAAATTCTTATTTGCAATAAGCCTTGCAGTAGATTCCATAACTGTGACAACTTCTTTTAAACCATTCTTCCTTAGTGTTTCACCAGTTGAAACTAAATCTACAATTAAATCAGAAAGCCCGACCACTGGAGCCAACTCTATTGAGCCATAAAGTTTTATAATTTCTACAAAAAAACCTTTTTCAAAAAAATACTTTTTAGTAATATTGGGATACTTTGTAGCTATTTTCAAGTTGTGAGAAAATTCACCATCCCAACTATTCAATGCTGCAACACAAAGCCTACAGTACCCAATATTTAAATCTAAAAATTCATATACATCGGAATTTAACTCTTCTATAATATCCTTCCCCACAACACCTAAATGACAAGCCCCTTTTTCCACATAAGTTGGAACATCCATATTTCTTACAATCATAAATCTAATTTTGTTTATATTATCTTCAAAAATCAGCTTCCTTGAATCAAAATCTATACAGTTTGTTGCAACACCTTTATTTACCAATAACTCAACTGTATCGTTAGCCATACGCCCCTTTGGCAAAGCGATGTTAATATAATCTTCAGTCACCATTTTCAACTCTCTTTATTTTTGCACCCAATTTATTCAATTTTTCATCAAACTTTTCATAACCCCTATCGAGATGATATATTCTGTGAATATGTGTTTCCCCTTCTGCAATCAGACCAGCCAATACCAAAGATGCACTTGCTCTTAAATCCGATGCCATAACATGAGCACCACTCAATTTTTCAACACCTGTAACGATAGCAGAGCGGTCTTTTAGCCTGATATTTGCTCCCATTCTTTTTAACTCGGCAACATGCATAAACCTATTTTCAAAAATATTTTCTGTAACAACAGAAACCCCTTCTGCCACCGTCATCAAAGCCATAAACTGTGCTTGCAAATCTGTAGGGAATCCTGGATAAACCTGAGTAGTAATATCTGCTGCTTTTAATTTCTTTTTGCTTAAAATCCTAACAGTTTCATTATCTATATCTTCGATTTCAACACCTATTTCCAAAAACTTTTCAATAACAGTTGTAAGACAATTTTTTGGAACTCCCAATATCTTAACATCACCCCCAGTAATAGCAGCTGCACATATCAATGTCGCTGCTTCTATCCTATCGTTCATTACTCTATAATTAGTTGGAGATAAAGTCTCTTTCCCATAAATTTTAACTGTTTTAGTACCTAACCCCTCAATCTTTACACCCATTTTTCTTAAAAAGTTGCCTAAATCAACTACTTCAGGCTCAATTGCAGCATTATAAATAGTTGTTTCACCCTCAGCACATGCTGCAGCCATCATAATATTTTCAGTACCTGTTACCGTAACTAAATCAAAATAGATATCAGTACCTTTTAGCCTTTCACACTCTGCGATTATATAACCATGCTCAATCTCAATTTTTGCACCCATAGCTTTTAACGCCTTTATATGTTGATCAACAGGCCTCTCTCCGATAGCACATCCACCAGGAAGAGAAACTTTAGCTTTCCCCCTTCTACCCAAAAGAGGACCTAAAACCAAAATACTCGCCCTCATTGTTTTTACAAGCTCATAAGGAGCTTCAAAACTATTACCACCATTATTTTTTATCTTAAGACTATTTTGCTTTTGTTCTGTCTCAATGTTTAAAAGATTGAGCAACTTTGATAAAGTTCTAACATCTCTCAAATTAGGCACATTATCGATAAAATAATCACCTTCAGCTAAAATAGTTGCAGCCATTATAGGTAAAGATGCATTCTTTGATCCACTAACCTCTACTTCGCCACTTAACCTATATCCACCTTCTATTACAAGTTTTTCCAAATCAATACCCTCTCTTTTCCTGATAAATCCTTAACAAGCTCTATATCTTTTCCATAAAATATATTTTTTATCATATCTAATTTATCGCATGGTATCTCAAAAATGATAAATCCATTTTTTTTACATAATTTAGGCAGTTTATACAATAACTTTTTATAAAATTTTAGTCCATTATCATCAGCAAAAAGCGCTTCACTTGGTTCATACATAATCGAATCTTCATACTCACCATTTATATCAACATAAGGAGGGTTGCATGTAATCAGATCAAATTCAATTTTATCTTTAAAAATTTTATCTATTTCTAGTACATCAAAACATACAAACTTTAGCTTTTTATCACTTAAAAGTCTCTTTTTATTTGCTTTAGCTACCTTTAGTGCATTAAAAGAGATATCAACCCCTATCCCAAAATCAATTCCACTATTTTTCATAACAGAAATAGGGATACAACCTGATCCCGTACACAAATCAAGTATAACACCTTTTTTTACTCTTTTAATTGCTTCTTCTACCAAAACTTCCGTTTCATATCTTGGGATAAGCACATCCTCATTTATATAAAAATCCAGCCCATAAAAATTTCTATTTTGTGTAATGTAATTTACCGGATATTTTCTTTTTACCTTTAAAAAAACCTCTTTTACTTTATCATCTATGAGAAAAATATCATCCATATGTAAAAATAGATCGCTATAATTTAAACCAAATAAATAAGATAGTAATTCTTTTATTTGAGATGATGACAAATGGTCAAAACTACTAGATAAATAGTTATAAATATCTCTTAAACTGTAATAATCCCCTTTTAGAAGGGACATTTACCTACAATCCAATCTCTTTTAACTTTTCTGCCTGATCATATGCTATCAAAGCATCTATAATTTCGTCAAGTTCCCCTTCCATAACCTGATCAAGGTTGTAAAGAGTTAAATTTATCCTATGATCCGTGACTCTATTTTGAGGAAAATTATAAGTTCTTATTCTTTCACTTCTATCTCCAGAGCCAACCTGTAATTTTCGATTTGATGCAATCGCTTCCTGCTGTTTCCTTATTTCCATCTCAAGGATCTTTGCTTTAAGCAATTTCATAGCTTTTTCTTTGTTTTTAATTTGACTTCTTTCATCCTGACATGAAACAACTATCCCTGTTGGGATATGTGTTATTCTAACAGCAGAATCTGTAGTATTTACATGCTGACCACCAGCACCACTGGCTCTAAAAACATCAATTCTAAGATCGGATGGATCTATTTCTACTTCCACATCATCTGCTTCTGGCAAAACAGCGACAGTACAAGCAGATGTATGTATTCTACCACCAGATTCAGTTACGGGGATTCTTTGAACTCTGTGCCCACCACCTTCAAATTTCAACCTGCTATAGGCACCTTTACCTTTTATCAGCAAAACAACCTCTTTGTATCCACCAACACCTGTATCGTTATAATCCACTATCTCAGTTTTCCATCTGTGCTTTTCTGCATATCTCATATACATCCTCAAAAGGTCCGCTGCAAAAAGTGTAGCTTCATCCCCACCAGTCCCTGCTCTTATCTCTAAATATATATTTTTCTCATCATATGGATCTTTAGGCACAAGCAATAATTTCAATTCATTTTCTATTTTTTCTAATTTCTCTTTCCCCTCTTCAAGCTCCATCTCAGCCAACTCTTTTAATTCTTTATCCCCAGACTCCAATATCTGTTTAGCCTCTTCTATATCCTCGTTTATCTTTTTATACTCTTGGTATTTTTCAACAATTGGTTTCAACTCAGCATGCTCTTTTGCTATCTGTTGATACGTTTTATTATCACTCATTATATTAGGATCTGAAAGTTTTTCTGTTAGAATATTATATTTTTCAAGAACCTCTTCTAACTTATGAAACATAAATCAACCCCTCATTATCCATATCTTTATCAAGAGCAAGCTTCAATGAAACAAGTGCAACTTCAAGTTGGCTTTCATCAGGCTCTTTTGTTGTCAACTTTTGAAGCCATAAACCAGGTTTAATAAGTATTTGAACTAAACTACTATGATTATACTTATCACTCAACTTGAGTATTTCATAGGATAAACCAGCTATCAAAGGTATAAAAACAATTCTGGAAAGAAGTTTTATTACAAAATGAGCATCTTTAGGAATTAAAGAAAATATTAAAATACTCACAATCATTACAATTAAGAGGAAACTCGTTCCACATCTTGGATGAAACCTACTCATGTTTTTCGCATTCTCTACCGTAAGATCTTTACCACTTTCATAAGTATAAATAGCTTTATGCTCAGCACCGTGATACTCAAAAACTCTTCTCACATCTTTGAAAAAAGAGATAATATAAATATATAATATAAAGAATATAACTCTAATAATCCCATCCACAGCATTGTAAGCAAGAAACGATTGTTTTAAAACTGATAAGATATGTTTCATCAAATCAGTTAATAATAGCGGTAAAAAAATAAATAAACCGATGCCAAAGCCTAATCCTAACACCAGACTTAACAACATCTCTTTTTTACTAACTTTTTCGCTCCCTTCCCCAAATGCATGATAAGCTGAAAAATTCAGGGCACTTACCCCTAAAATAAGAGCATTGTATAATGCTATTAATCCACGAAAAATAGGCTTTTTAAACAAAGGTTTATTATCTATTTGAATCTCTTTTTTCTTTACAACAATATTACCGTCTTCTCTTCTAACAGCAATAACAAACTTCCCTGGGGCTCTCATCATAACCCCTTCAATAACGGCCTGACCACCTACATCTAAACTTTTTTTATTCACAATATTTCCTCTAATCGGTCTAAGATGAAAAATTCAAGAGAAACGATTAATTTAATCTATCGTATTTTCTTAATAACTCTTCGTATCTTTTCTTTACTTCTGATGCTTTCCCACAACTAAATTCGCCTTCTTTACATTTATCTACAACACAATTTGGCCCAGCGTATTTAAAAATTGATGGAGCTACCTTCAAACATTCATCCAGCATTTTTTCAGCTAATACTCTAATCTCCCACTGAGCTCTATTACAACACCTTACATTAAAAAAATGTATTAACTCTCTCGCATTCATCGTAACAATAATCTTAGTTTCACAAGCATTAGGCAAAACATACCTTGCATCTTCAGCAGGAATTCCAAGCTCAACCATTTTGTCGTAAACTTTAGAAATATTTTCCATCAATTCCACAAAATCTTTTTTAGCTTCAGAATTTGATTCAATAGAACCAGGTAATACATATTCAAAACCAGATTTATGTTTTACATATCTCTGAGAACGCTGAGAATAACTTGCTATCCTATGTCTAACCAACTGGTGTGTTAACGCTCTTGATACACCTTCAATACCAAAAGTAAATGAAACATGCTCCAACACAGAATGATGTCCAATACGAACAATTTTTTCTATAAAGCTTATCTGCTCTGTTTTTTCAATTTTTTTTAACAAATCATCAATTGTAGCATCAGAAGCATAGCATAACTTTGCAGCCAAAGCAGCAGTAAGCTCTGGGTCTGCTGTGTATTTTAGCAGTTTTACATTAAGCTTAGCCTTTTTCATAAGAAAACTACTTCTTCAAATTCTCCTGATAGTTCCCATATTTCTTCATAAATTTTTCAACTCTACCAGCGGTATCTACAAACTTCTGCTTCCCTGTAAAAAATGGGTGACATGCAGAACAAATTGCGATACCTGTTTTCTTAGCTGTGGATAATGCTCTAATCTCATTACCACATGCGCATTTAAAAACAACTTCTTTAACCTCAGGATGAATACCTTTTTTCATTTATATCCTCCGTTTTTTATTTTCGAAACAGTTTTAATAGCATAAATTATTTTCTTTTGTAAAGTAAAATTATTTACTCATCGACTCTAAAAATTCTTTATTTGTTTTTGTCCCTTTAATTTTATCCAGCAAAAATTCCATCGCATCAACCGAATTCATATTACTCAAAAACCTTCTTAAAATCCAAACTTTATTAAGCTCCTCTTTTGTTAGAAGCAACTCTTCTCTTCTGGTACCAGATTTATTAATATCTATCGCTGGGAATATCCTTCTTTCTGCAAGTTTTCTATCAAGGTGAAGCTCCATATTACCAGTACCTTTAAATTCTTCATAAATAACTTCATCCATCCTTGAACCTGTATCAATCAATGCAGTGGCTATAATTGTAAGCGAACCACCCTCTTCAATGTTCCTTGCTGCACCAAAAAACCTTTTTGGTTTATGAAGTGCATTAGCATCAACACCACCGCTTAATACTTTACCACTTGGTGGTTCTATAGAGTTGTAAGCTCTGGCAAGCCTTGTAATACTATCTAATAAAATACAAACATCGTTACCATGTTCAACCAATCTTTTAGCTTTATTTAAAACCATTTCGGCAACATGAACATGTCTATAAGCAGGTTCATCAAATGTAGAACTTACAACCTCTGCCTGAACTGATCTCTGCATATCAGTAACTTCTTCAGGTCGTTCATCAATTAATAAAATTATCAGATAAACCTCTGGGTGATTTTTTGTAATACTGTTTGCAATAGACTTTAACAGCATAGTCTTACCAGCCTTTGGAGGAGCAACTATCAACCCCCTTTGCCCTTTACCAACTGGAGCTAAAAGATTCATTATTCTTGTATCATAAGCAGTTGGAAACGCTTCTAAATTCAACCTTTCATCTGGGAAAAGCGGGGTTAAGTTTTCGAATAAATTTCTCTGTCTCCTTGGTTCTTCCCAGTTTACCTTTTCTACTTTCAACAACGCAAAATACTTCTCATTGTCTTTAGGAGGTCTTATTTCACCTTGAATTGTATCACCACTTCTAAGTCCTAAGCGTTTTATCTGAGCAGGTGAAACATATATATCATCGGGTCCGGGTAAATAGTTAGCATCAGGTGATCTAAGAAAACCAAACCCATCAGGTAATACTTCTAAAACACCTTCACCATATATTTGACCATTTTTTTCACTTGCAGCCTTTAATATCTCAAAGATGAGTTCTTGTTTTAACAAATTGTCAGCATGCTCAATATCAAACTCATTCGCAATTGTTACCAATTCCTCAATTGGCTTCTTTTTTAATTCTGATAAATTCACAGTTCACCCCTTTTATTTTCTTGATAAGAAATTTTAGATAAAATTAATTATTCTTTTTAGAATTCATATATTTGAAAATTCCTATTAATGTCTCTGTATACCGTGGAAGTTAATCACAATAACTTATAATGTCAAGCTTTTTTTAACTACCAGTTTTTTAATTTTTTATATGGCAGAAATTCAAATTTACATGCAATTCAATATATTTATTTTAAATTTTATTCATAGTTGATAAAATGATATTTAAGAAAGAATGGAGAGAGGAAAAATCCTTTCTCCATTTATGCTTTTTTGATATTTTTTATACTATACACAAGTGCACTTGCTATTCCAATTGAGGAGTAAGTCCCCACAATTATACCAACCAATAGAGCAAATGAAAAGTTTTTAATAACTTCACTACCAAATAGATAAAGTGCTAAAACTGCAAGAAAAGTTGTAAATGATGTCAGTAATGTTCTACTCAATGTTTCATTAATACTTTGGTTAATCAAATCAATCAAATTTATCTTTGCTGTACTATTTCTCATTCTTTCTCTAATTCTATCATATACCACAATTGTATCATTTAATGAATAACCTACAATAGTTAAAACTGCAGCTACAATTGGTAGATTAATCTCTTTAGAAGCAAGAGAGAATGCGCCAAGCGTAATAATGACATCATGAAAAAGTGCTAATACAGCTCCTAAAGAAAATATAAATTCAAATCTTACCGTTACATATATCAATATCCCTATCAAAGCATATATAACGGCCATTGTAGCTTTTTTCTGCAGCTCACTACCTACTTGAGGACCTACCTGCTCAACCCTCTCAACAATAAACTTATTCCCTTTAAAACTTCCACTCAAAGCTTTTTTAATATCATTTGCAACAGCATTCAAATCTTGATTTGTTTTTTCTACCCTTATAAGTACTTCTCTTTCATCACCAAAATTTTGAATGACCACATCACCTAAATTTAATTTTTTTATATTTTCCCGAAGCAAATCTAATTTAGGGGGTGAATCAAATCTAACTTGAATAACTGTACCACCTGCAAAATCTATACCTAAATTAAACCCTTTTGTAAAAATAATAACAATACTCAACAACACTAGCAAACCGGAAATAATAAAAAACAGCTTAGATTTACCCATAAAATCAATTTTTGTACCAGGTTTTATAATCTCAAACATCTCTAACCCCTTAGATACTTAACTTTCTACTTTTTTTAGTTTCATACAGCTGTAAGAATATCGTTCTACTTACAAAAATTGCAGTAAACATTGAAGCAAGAATCCCTATAGACAATGTTACAGCAAAACCTTTAACTGGCCCTGTACCAAACTGGAACAATACAACAGCCGCAATTAATGTTGTTATATTTGCATCTAAAATTGTGGACATAGCCTTTTCAAAACCTGCCTCAATTGCACTTAACGCCGTCCTACCAAGCCTTACCTCTTCTCTAATTCTCTCAAAAATAAGTACGTTTGCATCCACAGACATCCCTATTGTCAAAATCAAACCTGCAATACCTGGTAATGTTAACGTTGCTTTAAACATCCCCATAACGCCTAAGATAATAACCAAATTTAACAACAAAGCTATATCAGCTATAATACCTGAAAATTTATAGTATACCGCCATAAAACCTATTACTAAGATTAACCCAATTAAAGAAGCTTTAATACCTTTTTGTATTGAATCCTTACCCAAAGATGGACCAACCGTCCTATTTTCAAGCACTTTTACTGGAGCAGGTAAACTACCTGCACGTAAAACAATAGCTAAGTCCTTAGCTTCTTCCATTGTAAAATTACCAGTAATCTGGGCTTCACCACCCATAATTGCTTCTCTTATAACAGGAGCAGAATAAACGTTATTATCAAGAACAATTGCTAACCTTTTCCCCACATTATTCTTTGTAATTTCACCAAATAACTTGGCACCTGCACTATCAAACTTTATCAATACGTATGGCTCATTGAACTGGCTTGAAATTCTAACTTCTGCATCAACAAGATAATCCCCAGTCAATACAGCGTCTCTCTTTAGAGCAAAAGGTGTATTCTCAATCACTTTTCCTGTTCTTTTATCTATAACTTTTTTATAAAGAATAATATCATCAAAGGGAATATTACCTGAAGCTATATCTGAAGAAGTAACAGTATCATCAACAAGATAAAACTTTAACTGCGCTGTTTTCCCTATGAGTTTTAAGGCTCTATCAGGATCCGTAATCCCCGGCAACTGAACTAAAATATTCTTTTCTCCCTGCCTTTGTATTATAGGCTCAGTTACCCCAAACTGATCCACTCTATTTCTTATAACCTGTGCTGCCTGTTCAACTGCATAATCTTTTATTTTCTGTACTTCCTTTGGATCTAACTGATATTCAACCAAAAGTTCATTTTCAGATATACTTGATTCCTTCAATATAGGATAATTTTTACTTAATAATTTTTTCATTTTATCAACTGAATTATCTTTAAGTGCTATAACTATTTTATCTTTTTCTTTTTTTACAAAATTAAAACCAATTTCCTCATTTCTTAAATCTTTCTTTATTTGGGTAACTAACGTATCAAGTTTAGCGTCTACTGCCTTGTCTACGTCAACACCCAATAAAACATACATACCACCTCTTAGGTCCAACCCCAACTTTATCTTTTCATTTATTGGATAAAGTGAAATCAAAGATCCAATAACTACAATAAAAATTATAGCCCATCTAAACTTATATTTCATGGCTCAAAATACTCCTTTACTATTTGTTTTCAGTTCCACCACCAATTTTTGAAGCAATTGCGCTTTTAACAACCTTTATTTTGACACCATTTGCAATCTCCACAAGAAATGTGTTTTGATCAATTACTTTATCAATCTTTCCATAAATTCCACCAGAAGTAATTATCTCATCGCCCGCTTTTAAAGATTCTATCATCTGTTGGTGCTGTTTTTGTCTTTTCTGTTGTGGTCTAATTAACAGAAAATAAAAAATCACAAATATTAATATTAATGGTAAAAACGCTGCTATCGGATTTTGACCTGCAGGTTGCCCTCCTGCTGCATAAGCTATAGATTCAAACATTATCTCCTCCTATTTTAAACATCTCTAATTTTTCTCGCTTAAATTTTTTAAAACAACCATTCTTTATAGCATTTCTTATCTCTTTTACAAGAGAAATGTAAAAATGTAAATTATGAATTGTATTTAGCCTTAACGCTAAAATTTCACCAGCTTTATATAAATGTCTTAAATAACCTCTTGAAAAGTTTTTACATGTATAGCAATCACAGTGAGGATCAATAGGATCATCAGACATTTTCCAATCTTGCCTTTTTATATGGAGTTTTCCATAACTAGTAAACAGTAGACCGTTCCTTGCATTTCTAGTAGGCATTACGCAATCAAACATATCAACGCCTCTTTCAACACATTCAAGTATATCCTCAGGTGTGCCAACTCCCATTAAGTATCTAGGTCTATCTTCAGGTAAATAATCAGTGGTAAACTCAGTTATTTCATACATGATATTATTTTCTTCACCTACACTTAGCCCACCTAAGGCATAACCATCAAACCCTATCTCCACAATCTGTTCAGCACTTATTTTTCTCAAGTCCTTGTATACCCCACCCTGGACAATTCCAAAAAGTGCTTGCCAAAAATTTCTTTTTGCTTCCTTACACCTTTTTGCCCACATTGCAGTAAGCTCTATAGACCTTTCAACATAACTTTTTTCACAAGGGTAGGGGACACATTCATCCAAAACCATCATAATATCAGAGCCCAAATTGGACTGAATCTCTATCGATTTTTCTGGTGACAAAAAAATCTTCCTACCATCAAGGTGTGACCTGAATGTTACACCATCCTCAGTTAAATCTTTAAGCTCAGACAAGCTAAAGACTTGAAAACCACCACTATCCGTCAAAATAGGCTTATCCCAGTTTATAAATTTATGAAGGCCACCAAAATGATTAACAATATCATCGCCAGGTCTCAAATGTAGGTGATAAGTATTACCTAATATTATTTGTGCCCCAATCTCTTTTAACTCATGAGGGGTAACAGTTTTCACAGAACCCACTGTACCTACAGGCATAAAAATTGGGGTTTCTACTCTTCCATGTATTGTTTCAAAATACCCTATCCTCGCTTTGCTTTCACTATCTTTTTTCTCTAAAACAAATTTAAACACAACCACCTCATCATATTATAAACATTGCATCGCCATAGCTAAAAAATCTGTATCTATCTTTGACAGCATGCGCATAAGCTTTTTTCATTAAGTCATAGCCACCAAACGCACAAACTAGTATAAATAGAGTAGATTTTGGCAGATGAAAATTTGTTATCATCTTATCAACAACTTTAAACTGATACCCTTCTCTGATAAAAAGATCTGTATAAGCATTTTCACAAGGTGTTATCTCTCCAAACTGACTTGCTGCAGATTCTAAAGCTCTAACAACTGTGGTACCCACAGCTACCAGTTTTTTCCCATCTTTCTTCAACTTATTAATTTTATCAGCAACACTTTTTTCAATTGAAAATGATTCTTTATGCATTTTATGATCTTCTATAAATTCTGTTTTTACCGGTCTAAATGTCCCAAGTCCAACATTTAGTGTTATTTCAAAGATTTCCACCCCTTTTTCTTTTAATTTATCAAATATTTCTTCAGTAAAATGTAGCCCTGCAGTAGGAGCAGCAACAGATCCTATTTTTTTAGAAAACACAGTATTGTATCGCTCTCTATCGAGCTCGTTATCCTCTCTTTTAATATATGGAGGAAGTGGCACATGCCCATATTTATCCATAATCTCGAAAGGGTTGGCGTCAATAAAATCAACGGTTACTATCCCTTCATCATCTCTCTTTGATACAAACAACTTATATTCATTTATGTATAAATACCCTTCACTTTTCCATTTACCACCAAGAAGAGCTTTAAACCTTTTACCATCCAACTGCTCTAATAAAAAAATCTCAACCTCACCACCACTCTCTTTTTTGGCAAATAGCCTGGCATTTAGTACTTTAGTATTATTTAATACAAGAAACATATTATCATCAAAAAAATCAACGATATCTTTAAACCTTTTATCTAACAGTTTATTTGTTTGTCTATTTACAACCAATAATCTTGATTCATCCCTTTTTTTTTCAGGATATTGAGCAATTAAATTTTCATCAAACTCAAAATCATACCTGTTGATACTTGTTTTACTCATCTATATTTTGCTCAATAAAACTTTTTATAGCATTAACATCATTTGGCATCTCATACACTCTCTTATCTTTATTAAACAGCTCTTTTATACGCTCAGGGATTTCAGGTTCTTTCCCAATTGCAACTTTTACTGCATCTAAAAACTTGGCTGGATGAGCCGTAGCAAGACAAATAAATTTTTCATCAAGTTTATCTTTTAACTTTAATGCTCCATCCACTCCACAAGCAGTATGTGGGTCTACAATATAATTATTTCTTTCATAAACAGTTTTTATAATATTTAACGTTTCCTCATTTGTTGTCGTTGTTGAGTCAAAATCTTGATGTACTTTTTCAATCTCTAAATCGTTAAATTTTATAAATTTATCATTTTTCAATGCAGCCATCGATCCCTTTACCTTTTGATGATCTCCATCGTAAAGATAATAAAGATATCGTTCAAAATTACTAGCAATCTGAATATCCATTGAAGGGGAGTATGTTTTAACAACACCTTTTATACTATAATCCCCTTTTTGAACAAATCGATGCAAGATGTTATTCTCATTTGTAGCAATTACAAGTTTATTTACAGGTAACCCCATTTTCTTTGCATAAAAACCTGCAAGAACATTTCCAAAGTTTCCTGTCGGAACAATAAAATTAATTTTATCTAAATTATCACTCTCTTTTGTTTGCAAATAAGCATAAAAATAATAAACTATTTGAGATAGGACCCTTGCCCAATTTATAGAATTTATCGAACCCAAATTATATTTTTTCTTAAAATCTACATCAGAAAAAATCTCTTTTACAATAAACTGACAATCATCAAAAGTCCCTTCAACTGCAATATTAAAAACATTTTTATCAAGCACAGTTGTCATTTGAAGCTCTTGGATTTTACTTACACGCCCTTTAGGATGCAAAATAAAAATTTTAACCCCTTTTTTACCTCTTACACCATATATTGCAGCACTACCAGTATCACCACTTGTCGCTCCAATTATATTAAGGTTTTGTTTTCTTTCAGATAATATATATTCAAACAAATTGCCTAAAAACTGTAAAGCAACGTCTTTAAAAGCAAGCGTTGGCCCATGAAAAAGCTCTAAAAGATAAAAATCATCAAGATCTATTAGAGGAACCACTTTATC
Organism: Deferribacter desulfuricans SSM1; assembly: GCF_000010985.1. Taxonomy (NCBI): domain Bacteria; kingdom Pseudomonadati; phylum Deferribacterota; class Deferribacteres; order Deferribacterales; family Deferribacteraceae; genus Deferribacter; species Deferribacter desulfuricans. The sequence goes on along the minus strand of NC_013939.1, from coordinate 101,497 downwards.
AGTATCGAAATTTTTATAACTTTTATCAATCAACTTTTTTAAAACATCCTCTTTGATATCATCGATATATTTATTCATAATATAAAAAGCTACATCTTGATAACTTTTATCTTTTAGAGACATAAGTTCTTCATTTGAAATTTGAGGAAGCTCCTCTGGAATTAGTAACCCACCATCATCAGCAAGCCCCATTAATACAGCATCTTTAAAAGTAATACTGTTTACATCCCCTCTTGTACTTTTATACTTCATAACTCACCTCAAAATATAAAGGGAGGTAAAAACCTCCCCTTAAGACTAAACTAATTCTATCTGAGAGAAAAAATAGCTTATTTCAAATGCTGCAGTTTCAGGTGCATCAGACCCATGAACAGCATTATTATCAATATTTTTACCAAATTCTTTTCTCAAAGTCCCTTCCTCTGCATCAGCAGGATTTGTAGCCCCCATCAATTTTCTCCAATCTTTAATTGCATTCTCTTTTTCTAACACCATTACTATTGATGGTCCAGAACTCATAAAATCTGTCAAAGCTTCATAAAAAGGTTTCTCTTTGTGAACATAATAAAACCCTTTTGCTACATCTTTAGTCATCCATATCTTTTTCATCCCTACAATTTTAAACCCTTCATCCTCTATCCTTTGGATGATTTTACCTGATACACCCATTTTTACTGCATCAGGTTTTATAATCGCAAGTGTCCTTTCTAAAGCCATATCCTTTACCTCCTTTTATTATGTGAGAGTGTATAAATACCAGCTTTATTGAAAAAATCAACTTTTTCATTGCATATAAAAACATTTTTGTATATCTTCTTCAACCGGAGGATTTATGGGGTTATTAAAAGGAAGCTTAACATTTTTTAGACTTTCATACCAAAAAGATTTAAACATTTCAATTACTGAAATTACAGAAAAATTAAAAGAATACTCTTTTGAAAATATTTATGATGAGTTAAAGCCTGTAAATTATGGATTTGTACCTTTTTTGTATCCAGCAATAGAAAGCTTTGATGAAGCGGAAGTAGCCTTCAATGAATATATAACTTTTACTATCAGATTAGATGAGAAAAAGGTCAATTCAAACTTTTTTAATATAGAGATGGAGAAGAAAAAGAGAGAACTCATGCTCCAATCAAACAAAGAAAAACTTTCAAAATCCGATATAGATTTCTTAAAAAATAATGTAACAAAATCACTCTTGCAATCTACTACCCCCTCAACAACCCTCATTGAAGTAATACTTGATAGCAACAACAACTCTATCTTTATAAGCAAATTAAATTCAAAGATTTTTGATGCTACTGCTCATCTCTTTAAATTAGCTTTTGATATCAATATATATCGAGAAACCTTTGCTGAGATTTTGAAAAGAAATCTCGATGAGCTTTCTGTTTTAGATAACCTTTTAAACAGCTTACCCGCTACAATTTAAATTAGGAGGGTATTTTTGAACAATTCAAATTCAACACAAAAAGATTTATCATTTCTTGAAAATGAATATTTAACTTATCTTTTAATAGAATATTTTTTAGGCAATAACACCTTAAGCATAAATGATATCAATTTAGTTTATGATATTACACATTCAATTTACTTAGAAAACAGCAATTATCAGGAGAAAATCACCATCATCAGTGAAAATCTAAATGAAAACAAGGAGCTGATTACCGCATTAAAAAATTCAAAAAAAGTCTCACAACTCAATATTAAATTAACTTCTCAAAGCATAGATATTGAAGCCACATTAAAAACCAAACCATTAAGAATTACTGGAATAAAAGCGCCTATATCAAAAACTGAAGAAATTTCAGACACTGTATTAGAAAGAATTTTATATCTTAAACTTGTTTATGCTTTTTTTGATAAGACGTTGGTAAATTTTGCTAAAATAAGAACGTCTGACAAGTGGTATGAGAAAGTAAAAAAATTTAGAAAAAAAATTAACTTATAATTTTATTTACAACTTATTCAAATATTATGCTATAATTAAATATGTATCTTATAAAGTTGCTTGAAGAACTATTTGATATAACCGTTACAAAGATTCAAATTTTTTCTTATGACAGTCTAATCTTGTCCATTATAATCTCAGAACAAGCAGATTATTTCAATGAAGTTGAAGCGGAAAATTACAAATTAGAACTTTTTTACAAATCTACAAAAAGATTAAACGATAAGCAACTAGAACAGATAAAATTAATCTTACTTAGTTGTGCTACTACTTTTACTAACATTACAATCAACGATATCACATATTTACTCAATAATATCATCAATAATGACAGTATAGAGCAAACTCTTAACAATACAATTAAAAAACTTACAGAAGAACAAGATATCTACAGCGCAGGACTTTATTATTTAAACAACAAACTTATGCAATTAAGAGGTCTCATCTACTACTCCAATAATAAAACAACTATGGACAGCATAAATTTCAAAAAAGAGATTGTTGAGCTAAACAAACGAAGTGAATTTAGTGATATTATCTTTTTTGAGCAAATAAAGGAAATCAACTCTTTAAATAACCACCTTTTCCCATTTAAAAATTATGGTATCGGAATATATACAAAAAATGGTCCAATAGGATTACTTGTAATTTCTACAAAAGATAATAACATCACACATATTAATAACTTATTGAATATTTATTCCAAAATACTTTCAATAACTTTTACCGTAAAATCATTAATTCAAAGATATAAGTTTGCTGTTGATGATTTAGAATTTTTTAAAAACAATCTGTTTTACAATAATAATTTAATAAATTTAGGCAAATTAACTGCTACAATAGCACATGAATTAAAAAACCCTTTAGTTTCCATTGGCGGATTTACCAACAGAGTTTTGAAGCTAAACAAGGATGAAAAATTGAATGGTTATCTGAATATAATCAAAAATGAAGTGAATAGAATGGAAAACCTTATAAATGACTTACTCTTGTACTCTAAGGCAATAAAATTGGATATAAGCGAAGTAAATGTTTTGAGTTTAGTGGAAGAAGCAACAACAATTCTCTACGAAAAAATAAGAGAAAAAGATGTTGACGTACAAATCAACATAAAAAGGGATGAAACACTTAAAATAGATAAAAATAAAATTTTACAAGTATTACTCAATCTAATTAACAATAGTTTAGATGCTCTTTGTAATGAAACCAACAATACCATCAAAATAAACTTAGAAACCAACACAAACTTTAAAATATTAGAAATAATTGACAACGGCTGTGGAATCCCAAAATCGGATATAGCCAAACTATTTACACCATTTTATACAACCAAAGAATCAGGGACAGGGCTCGGTTTACCTATATGTAAAAAAATCATGGAAGCACACGATGGTGATATAAAAATTTTCTCTGACAACAATCAGACTAAAATACAATTATTTTTTAAAAGAGGTGAGTTATGAAGAAGATACTGATTATTGATGACGACCCATATATAAGAAACTTTTATAAAGAGTTTTTAGAAGAAAATGGCTTCGTTGTAATTGAAGCAGAAAATGGACTTGAAGGGATGAAAATTTTTAGAGAAGAATCACCAAATTTAATCCTTTTAGATATTAATATGCCAGAAAAAAGCGGATTAGACATATTAAAAGAAATAAAAAAGAAAAACGAAAAAATACCAGTATTTTTACTAACAGCCCACGAAGATTATAAAAGAAATTTCTCATCTCTTTATGCAGATGAATATTTTGTGAAAAATAAAAACCCAGAAATAATATTAAAAAGGATTAATAAATATTTTGAAATATAAATTTTTAGAAAGGAGAATTTTGCACAATAGTCTAACGTTTTTAAACTAAACTAATTTTGAGATTGTTTCGGTAATTTACGTTACCTCGCAATGCTCCCCAAAATGCCGTCATTGCGAGCGTTAGCGAAGCAATCTGTAAAGTTTGTGCAATATCCTCGACCTGATTATAATTTTATTTGACTGTATCTAATATTTTCTTTCATGTAAACTTGACCACTATTTGCACATATGCTATAATGAAAAATAGCAAAGCTTTTAAAGCATATAAACACAAAATATATACACAAACAATCTAATAAGTCTAACTATCTAAAGATATATCCATACCTATTGTGTGATATATCTTTATATTGTTAGACTCTAAAACCCTTAGGAGGCTTCGATGGAAAAGTTCTTGAAAATATTAACTGTTTTATCTTTACTCTCTTTACTAATGATATCTGCTTGTAGCAGCAACGGAGGTAATAGCGCAGATTCCTACTCTTTAAATGATGGCAATCATGCTTTACTTGGACCTCTTGACAATGCAAATGTAAAAATCTGTGAACTAGCTTACACCGATAACTATACATGCGAAGAAACAACTACTGATAGATATGGTACTTTCAATTTCAGTAATACAAATGGATGGAGCGATGATACAATTGTCCTTGTAATAGTATCTGGTGGTGATGATATTGATGTTGATGATGATGGTTTTATTGATGAAACCCCAACAACTAACAAAGGTGTACTTCATGCCTTCGCAAAAGTAAGTGATTTAGAGGCCGGAAATGTAAACGTTACAGTTTTAACAGATATGGCTTATCAATATGTTAGCCATCTTTGTAATGAACAATCTTGTAGTCTTGCTCAATCAGATTTAGAAAATGCATTAAATTTAATATCTGATAAATTAGTTGAAACGAAAACAATATCCAGCTTTTTGTCAGCTTCAAATAGCTACTTTGGCTCTTTGATAAAATTTAATCCTTTAACTCCAGAAAAAACACCACTAAAAATAGAAATCTCAAAATTGAAAGAAATGACAACTTACTATCATAAAGGAGATAAAAAAGGATTAGAAAACTTATTAAATACAGGATTAGGAACAGGTTTAGTATTAAATAATCCTGCTTTAGAACAAATCAAAAACAATCTAATGATAAAATTTATCAAACCAAAATATGCTGATATAGAAATTTCAAAAGGGAGTGAATCTATTTTTAACAAAAACACAATATGGTTTAACCCTGATGAAGATATGGGAAAAATAGTTCAATTGAAAATAAAAAATTTAGATGTTAATTATCAAATTATCAAATGGATAGGGTGTGATGAAGTTAAAGATAATGGAACAACATGTGAAGCTAAAGATTTACAAGAAGATAGAGTTATTGCACCTGTCATTTTACCAAAACTAACGCTTAATGATAATATCACAAATGGAAATATTAAAATAATTGATATTACAGGTGCCAACATTACTTTTAATAATATAAGTAATAATGATAATATATCTCTAAACGATATAGAACCAAACTCTCCTCTATTAGATAATATAACTGTTGAAACTTCTGATACAACACTAATTGACAATCTAACAAATTTAAATCCAGGTGATATTATTGTAAATAAGAGTGAGCCTGTTTTCTTTAGAAAAGTTATTAACATTATTTCTATAAACAATGTAATTTCAGAAAATATTAATACATCTAATCCTAATATATTTCTTATAATAACAGAATTCATACCTCTTACCAAAATTTTTCCTCGAGGTTATATCACTACTTTGGTGACACCAGAAACAGTTACGCCAGAAATTCCAATTCACTATATAAACGGAGACATAACTCTTGGCAACACAAAAGTTCCTTATAATCCAACAAGACAATATTTAATTATAAATCTTGACACTGGAGAAATCGCCACGAGGAGCTTGACTGATGCAAGCTTCAATTTGAGTGGAGAATTTGAAGACAATTACTCAAAATATCTTGATGAAGATAACAAATCTCAAATTAATGCGACAATAAAACTTAGACCTTATGTAGATCTTAACATTGGCTGGAGTGCTGATGCTAGTTTTAATGGTGTAAGTGTGGATTTAGATGGAATTTATTTATCTCTTGGTTCTGATATAGAAATTTTAGGGAATGCAACGGCACAAATAAAGAAAACATACTCAACTCACAAAATTCTTTATGACAAATTAGAATTCAATCAGACTTTTACAATTTATGGAATACCTATAAAAGTTAAAGAAAAGATACCTATAGTATACGGAATTAAAGGAGCAGGTGAAGGCAAAGATTATGACAATGCATCCATAGTAGGAAACGCTAAAATTACTTTTTCAGGAACATGTAGCCCCGTTTTCAATTTCGCTTACAATGGTGTTGATGCAGAAAGTAGCTTAACATCAAGATTTAACTTTAGCCAAACATCTGAATTAAATGCTGGTGCAAATGCTTTTGCTTATATTGGTGCAGAGCCTGCTGTCTATGTCTATGGGATAGGGGTAGGGATGAACAATTATGTTGGACCATATTTAAAATTAAATCTTAAAGCAGGAGATAATGCTACTGGCGAAGGTACTATTGAATTGGATGATATTATCAATGATAATTTAACATTAAATACTAGTGTGAAAATTGAAGGAAGTTTAGGGGTTGGTTATTATGGTAGGATAGTAGCAGCATCCACATGGAACACTGATGTTGCCAAAAAAGTGGTTAATAAAATCAATGAAAAAATCAGAGGTAAATACACTGAATTTTGGAAAGAATATCCACTTTATACTGTAGAGAAAGAATTTGAAACCAGTAGCACATGGGGTATTACAGATAAACCTGGTGAGCTTCAAGTTATCGGGAATAAAAACATCATAATTAATACAGACTGTACTAATTCTTCAAATAAAATATATCAATATCAATTTACTTTAAAAAATATTGGGGACCACCCTATAGACTGGCTAATTGAAACAGATAATGACACGGGAGACGCTTTAATTACATTTAATAATAATAGTGGCACTTTAAACGGTGGAGACAACACAACTATTACAATGGAAATAAACTACACTCCAGCTTGTGGTAACACATATAATATCACTGATTTTAGCGTCTACTTCAAACAAAAGACAATTAATGCGCAAACATCAAGTAATACCAGTGATAAAACCTTATTAGCAACCACTCTCACTCTTATGCCAGTTTTCAATAGCACTTTTAATCTTGTAGATTCAATCACAAAGTACAAAACAAATGTAAGAATCAGTGAAATTCCATCAATTGATTGGACACCAAATCTTAATGTAGATGAGAGTAGTGTATATTTCCAAGGAATATCATTGTCCAAACTTAATCTAACTTGGGACAAACCAGACAATACAACAGATATAGATGGCTATACCATCTTTTACTCAGACAATTGCACTAACAATACAGCGAGTTTTGAACAATACAAAATTCTTGCAGATATTACAAATATTGAAACACAATCAACGTCAATTTTACCTTCACCTCTTGAAATAAGGAAATATTATTGCTTCAAAATTTATGCTTACAAACAGATATATTACCCACCATTACACTCTTATTTAAAGACTTATTTCTCTCCTGATAATGCAACAGAAGTTATATATCCTTCTTATCAATAACGAAAAAGGGGGCCTCAAATCTTGAGGCCCCCCTTTTTTTGTAATTGAAATTTTTTTATTATTCAATTATCTATCAGAACAGGAGGGAACTTATGAGAAGATTTATATTTTTTTTAATATTGTTTGTTTTTATCTCTTTTACAGTAACACCATCCATCGCAAAAGAAGTTACAGATATTGAAGGGATGTTAGATAAAGCTGAGAACTTAAATGTTCTTGAAAATAATGGAAGTTTTATGATTTGCTTACTCTCAGAAAACTCAGAAGCTCTTGTAAAATTTAAAGTTAAAAATGATGGTAACTACATAATTATGACAAAAAATAGTGGAGTAGATTTTCAGGGTCAATTATTAACCAGAAATTTCAATTATGAACTTGTAGTTGAATGTACTGATTTTAACATACCAGAGAAAAAAAGATTTTTTAACTGTGAAGAAGAATTGACTCAGTCTAAAACATATTATATGTATTTTAATACAATTGGTCATCACTCCAGATTAGGATGCGCCAAAATAACAATTACAAAAAAATAAAAGAGAAAAGGGCATAAATACCCTTTTCATAAATTAAAACCTCTTTCGCCATGCTCCACTTCATCAAGCCCTTTTAATTCTGACTCATCATCAACCCTTGGTGAAATAAAAATTTTGATAATATAAAAAAGTATCAGTGTACAAATCCCAGAGTATACAATGGTAATTACTACAGAAACCAGTTGTATCCAAAGTTGACTGGGATTACCATACAAAAACCCTTTACCTAAATTATTAATCTCTGGATTTGCAAATATACCTGTCAATAAAGCCCCCAAAATTCCACATAACCCATGTACACCAAAAGCATCTAATGAATCATCATATTTAAATCTATTTTTAATTACAAAAACCCCTAAAAAACCAACGATTCCAGATAATATCCCAAAAAGTAAAGATGCAGAAGCCGACACAAAACCAGCAGCAGGAGTTATTGCTACAAGCCCTGCAATTGCACCTGATACTGCACCAAGCATAGTAGGGCGTTTTGCAATAAGCCATTCAATTACAATCCAGGTAATGGCACCCATAGCAGCCGATGTGTTTGTTACAAGGAAAGCATTTACAGCAACTCCATCAACTGCCAACTCACTTCCAGCATTAAATCCAAACCATCCAAACCACAAAAGACCTGCACCAAGAACTGTCAAAACCAAAGATGATGGAATAATAGCTGTTTTACCATAATCCCTCCTTTTTCCAACAAGTAAAGCTAAAACCAAACCAGAAATACCTGCATTTATATGCACAACTGTACCGCCAGCAAAATCGAGTGCACCCATTTTACCGATAAAACCACCTCCCCACACCCAATGAGCCACAGGAGCATACACAACGATTAACCATAAAACACCAAAAACAATCCAAAAGCTAAATTTTATCCTTTCAACAACAGAACCACTAATCAGTGCCAAAGTTATCCCTGCAAAAGTCATTTGAAATATTGCAAACAAAATTTTTGGTATTGTCCCCTGTATATCATTAATTCCTACATTTTTAAAAAATATATAATCTAACCCTCCAATTAAACCACCAACATCATGTCCAAATGCTAAACTAAACAAAATAATAACCCATAAAACAGATGCTAAAGCATAAGACATAAAACTCATCCCTATAGTATTAAGAATATTTTTTGTCCTTGTCATCCCTCCATAAAATAAAGCAAGTCCAGCTGGAGTCATAAGCATAACAAATGCAGTAGCCACAATCATCCACACAGTATCTACCCAATTTATTGTTTGATTATCATTAGCAAAAGCAAAACAGCTAAAAGTAAAAATAAAGAACAAACTAATTAAAAACCTTTTCATGCTTAAATCCTCCATTGTTTTACAATGTTAATGCAATATTTGTGCCAAGAAATAGATATGATTAAATAACAATTTTTTTCGCAGATGAGCATTTTTTATACACACAGTGGTTAAAAAATAGGCATACTATAAATTTTTATACTTTTATTATAGAAAAAGTGCTTGACAATTTAAAAAATAATTATATATTTACTGTTCGCTGACGCGGGGTAGAGCAGTTTGGTAGCTCGTCGGGCTCATAACCCGAAGGTCGTCGGTTCAAATCCGGCCCCCGCAACCAAGTCAATAATCCGGCACTTTGCCGGTTTTTTTATATGGCGGCATAGCTCAGCTGGTGAGAGCATGCGGCTCATATCCGCAGGGTCCGGGGTTCAAGTCCCTGTGCCGCCATTCTATATATCTATTCTCGTTCAGTTTAAAAATCATATTTCTATATGAAATCAAAAATTAACTTAAACAACTTTCTAAAATACTTTTAAAACTGCATTTTAAAATAATTATTTAATAGTACTCATTTTAGCAAGACTTCTCAGGTAGTAATCTATCATAACAAAAAAATTTATTATTAAAAATTATTGAGTATTCATCTTTTTTGTGCAAAAAAGAAAAGGATATTCATTCAATTAATAGGGGTTGCAATATGGCGCATATCAATTGGTTTGAAGTCTTATCGGGTCTCTTTGGTGGTCTGGGTCTTTTTTTAATGGGTATGAAGTTCATGTCAGAAGGGCTGCAAAAGGCAGCAGGAAAAGGTTTAAGAAGTATTCTTGAAAAGCTGACAACAAACAGAATAATAGGGGTTATAGTGGGATTGATTGTAACTTCTATTATTCAAAGTAGCTCAGCTACTACTGTTATGGTTGTTGGTTTCGTCAATGCTGGCTTGATGAATTTATCTCAGGCTCTTAGTGTGGTTTTAGGTGCAAATATTGGTACAACTATGACAGCTCAGCTAATAGCATTTAAAGTGGGCAAATTGGCCTTGCCAGCAGTAGCAATTGGCGCTGCACTGAGGCTATTTTCAAAAAATAAAAAGCGCCAATATATTGGAGAAGTACTAATCGGCTTTGGTTTATTATTTATAGGTTTAAAAACAATGGAGCATGCCTTTGTCCCATTAAGAAAAAGTCAACAATTTACTAATATGTTTCTTTATTTCTCTAAAAATCCATTAGCTGCTATTGCTGCAGGTGCTGCATTGACAATGATTGTTCAAAGCAGTTCTGCAATGATGGGAATAACTATTGCCCTTGCAACAACAGGTTTGATTGATTATTCAGCTGCAATTGCCTTTGTTTTAGGTGAAAATATTGGTACCACAATAACGGCAAACTTAGCAGCAATAGGTGCAAACAGCACAGCAAAAAGAGCAGCCTTTGGCCATTTCTTGTTTAACTTTATTGGTGTTTTTTATATGTTTTTCCTTCTAAAAATTATGGGACATTTTATAGATGTTATTACTCCTGGTGATCCTTATTATATTGACCCTAATGGAACAGCACCTTATGTGGCAAGACATATAGCAAACTTTCACACTGCATTTAATGTAATAAATACAATTATATTTTTACCTTTGCTCGGTGTATTAGGGAAATTATGCGAAAAAGTAATAAAAGAAGACAAGAAAAAAACTGAGTTTGTATATATAGATGATCGTCTTATTGATACACCTGCTCTTGCAATAGCTCAGGCAAAAAAAGAAGTGGAAAGAATGTCAAATATTGCACTATCAATGTTAAAAGATTCAAAGAAAGCTTTTTTTAATAGAGATTTAAAGTTGATTGGCGATATATATGCTAGAGAAGACATTGTTGATCAGTTGGAAAAAGATATTACTGTTTTTGTTGTCCAGCTTTTCCAAAAACCTTTGAGTGAAGAAAACTCTAAAACAATAAATAATATTCTACATGTTTTACATGAAATAGAAAAAATTGCAGACCACTCTGAAAATATAGCAAAATTTACTGAAAGAATTATAGAGAAAGATATACACTTTTCACCACAAGCGATGAAAGAGATGGAAGAGATCTTTAATGTAGCCATAAAATTTGCTGAAAACATACTTAAAATATATAATAGCGAAGTTTATGATCAAATCGTGGACACTGAAGATGAAAATATCATAGATGAACTAAGAAAAGAGTTTAAAAACAATCATATGAAGAGACTAAATGAAGGTGTCTGTAATGTGGACGCAGGAATAGTGTATGTGGATATTTTAAACAACCTTGAAAAAGTGGGCGACCACACATTTAATATCGCCCAAATTATTAAAGAATTTTCTTAAGAGGCCAGTATGTCAGAATTTATAGGTAATTTATCTGAAAACAGTTACAAAGTTTTTAACCTTACAAAAGAACTGATCGAAGGTGCACAAGGGAAACTTTTATACAATAAATATGAAAAACTCATATCCGAAGTCACACCTTTAGATGTCATGATAGGTTTTGACCTATTAATAAAAGAAGATTTCGAAATGAATAGTGTAAAAATTGCTGTAAGTAAAGCCTTAAATCTATTTTTCAAATCTCTAACAAGCTACCCTATTCCTGATTATAACAACAAATCAATTTTATTTTATCTACATAAACACAATCTAAAACTACAAGAAAAGTTAAAAAAGCTAAAAATATTAGTGAAAGAAGTTAACCACAAACAACCAATATTCAATACAGAAAAATTGCTGTTTGAAATTGATGAATTGATAAAGTTTACAACACATTATCATATAAAAGAAAACATTCTATTCCCTATTATTGAAAAGTATTTTCAATATCATGGTTGCTTAAAAATAATGTGGTCTATACATGATGACATAAGAAAGAATCTAAAAACATTACAAAAACTAATAGAATCTGATGATAGTAATATAGAACAATTTAACACCTTCATTGGAAAAATATTCTTTGATATGCACACATTAATTTTCAGAGAAAATCATATATTGTATCCAATTTGTTATAAATACATAGACAAATCAAAACTTGAGTTTGCACTTATTGAAGCAATAGATATAGGATTTCACTTTATAAATATTGATAAATCAATCTTAAAATCTATTAAACTTAAAGAAAAAACGTTTGATAAAATTTTTGACAACCTGATCGATTTAGATACTGGTCAACTAAATGTGGAGCAAATTAAACTGATTTTTAACAACTTACCTGTTGATATAACTTTTGTTGATGAAAATGATACTGTAAGATATTTTTCTACACCAAAAGATCGTATTTTTGTAAGAACAAAAGCAATTATTGGAAGAAAAGTTCAAAACTGTCACCCTCACGAAAGTGTTCATATCGTTAATAAAATTATCGAGGCTTTTAAAAATGGGGAAAAGGATAATGCAACTTTCTGGATTCAAATGGCTGGGAAATTTATACTTATTCAATACTTTGCTATACGTGATGATAAAGGTATTTATAAAGGTTTAATAGAAGTAACCCAAGATATAACTGATATAAAAAAATTAGAAGGTGAACAAAGACTTTTAGATTGGGATAACGAATAAGCATTAAATTTTAATTTCTTGACGATTATTTTTATTCATTCTATAAAAGCATTGTTTAGGAGGTGTTTTATGTCTTATAATATTCAAGAAAAAGATGGTGTAATATTGATAGAAATACCTACTAGGCTAGATGCCTCAAATTCTCAGGAATTAAAAGACATAATTGCTAAATATGTAGCAGACAAAAAATACAAATTCATCATAGACTTAACAAACACTGAATTTATTGATTCAAGTGGTTTAGGTGCAATTGTATCAAAAATTGCACATTGTAGAGCAAATGGTGGGGATGTAAAAATTGTTGTAACAAACGACAGAATAAAAGAGATCTTTAATATTACTCACTTAGATAAGGTTTTGAAAGAGTTTAAAACTGTTCAAGAAGCTTTAGAGGAATTTAATAACACTAAAAATGAGTAAAAAATTCGATCCTTCCAAGTTTCATCTTTTGGAAGCAGATTACAGCAAACCTCTCTTAGAAATTCCCATAGAGCTTAAGAAAAAAATTATCAATAGACTAACTATTCTTTATGACTCCTTCAAAGCCAAAAAATGGTATCCAGAAGTAGAACGAATAATGAAAGTTTATTATGCCCATAAAACAGATACAATGAAGGAGTGGGAAAAACGGTTTAACCCAAAAGATCGTTTTACAGAAAAAGATGTAGTGCTGATAACTTATGGGGACATAATAAAAAATAGATACAAAAAACCGATAAAAGTATTGTCCAAGTTTGTAAAAAAATATCTAAAAAATGTAATTAATACAATACACCTTCTCCCTTTTTACCCTTATTCATCTGATAGAGGTTTTTCAGTTATAGATTTTGAACAGGTTGACCCAAGAATAGGTAGTTGGGAAGATATTATTAATCTTAAAAAAGATTTCAAGCTTATGTTCGATGGCGTTTTTAATCACATTTCATCAAAAAGTAGGTGGTTTCAGGAGTTCTTAAATGGCAATCCTGACTATCAAAATTATTTTATTGTGTTGTCAACAAAAGAGATGATTTCTGAAGATCATTTAAAACTAATATTGAGGCCAAGGACGACCCCACTTTTTACAGAATTTGATACAATAAATGGTAAAAAACTGGTTTGGACTACTTTTAGTCCAGATCAAATTGATCTAAATTACAGAAATCCAAAGGTTTTAATTAGAATGCTTGATATTTTACTCTACTACGTTAGAAGAGGCGCTGATATCATAAGGCTTGATGCGGTAACATATCTGTGGGAAGAACTGGGTACAGAATGTGCCCATCTTAAACAAACCCATGAAACAATAAAACTTTTTAGAGATATTTTAAGTTTTGTAGCACCACACGTGGCCATAATTACTGAAACAAATGTCCCTCATGAACAAAATATTAAATATTTTGGCAATGGATATGACGAAGCACATATGGTATATAATTTTGCTTTGCCACCACTCGTTTTATATACATACTACACAAAAGATTCGACGAAACTTACAAACTGGGCAAAAACTATCACAAAAGTTTCTGACGAAGCAACTTATTTTAATTTTTTAGATTCCCATGACGGAATAGGGCTTTTGCCTGCTAAAGGGATATTGGATGATAAAGATATAGAAATGATGGTTTTAAAAACCCTTGAGCATGGAGGCTTTATCTCATACAGGACTGACAAAGACGGGAACGAGTCCCCTTATGAACTGAATATTACATGGTACAGCGCATTAAACAACGAAGATGAGCCAGAAGATGAAATGATTAAACTAAAAAGATTTATCTCATCTAGAGTAATTGCACTATCATTTATGGGGGTTCCTGCAATATATATACACAGTTTATTCGCATCAAAAAATGATGCCGAAGCAGTTTTAAATGAAAAGCAAACAAGAAGTATAAACAGGAAAGTATTAAGTGAAAAATCGTTAAATGAAATTTTAAGAAATGAAAGTAGCCATAGTCATAAGGCATTGAAAATGCTTATTAATGTTATATCTAAAAGAGTTAAAGAAAAAGCATTCCATCCAAACGCACAGCAAAAAGTTATAAACATAGATAAAAGAGTTTTTGCATTACTAAGAGAATACGAAGACTCTAAAGTTTTAGTCATAGTAAACATCACAGATGCTGAATTTGACCTAAATATTAATTTAAAACATTATTTTAAAAACAACTGCGATCTCGTAAATTTGATTACTGAGCAAAAGATAAGCTATAAAGATTCTAATTTATTAATAAAACTAAAACCTTACGATTATTTATGGTTAAAGGGATATTAGATTATTTGAATATTTATATATTATAATAATCTAATATTCTCTGCTGCAACTAATTGGTAAATATTATAAAAAAGTGTTGATTTTTTATTAAGCATATGTCAAAATTAAATAGAACAGTTTATAGGGGGTTTTATTATGGGCAAATTCAATGAAATTTTAAAAGAATATGGTATAAGCAGAAGAGATTTTCTAAAATACTGTACTGCTTTATCAGGTACTTTAGCTCTATCTCCAGCTTTTGCACCAAAAATTGCTGAAGCTATTGAAAATGATAACAGACCTCCGGTTATTTGGTTGGAATTTCAAGATTGTGCAGGGGATTCAGAATCTTTATTAAGAGCAAACAGGCCAACAGTAGCCGAACTTGTCTTGGATTACTTATCTATTGATTATCATGAAACAATCATGGCTGCAGCAGGACATCAAGCTGAAGCAGCAAGAGAAGAAACTGTAAAAAAATACAAAGGTAAGTATATCTGCATTGTTGAGGGTTCAATACCTGTTGAAGATGATGGAGTATATTGCTGTGTAGGTGGGAGATCAGCTGTTGACATCCTAAAAGAGGTTGGTGGAAACGCAGCCTTTGTGATTGCAGTTGGCACCTGTGCTGCATATGGTGGTTTACCAGCTGCTTACCCAAACCCTACTGGTGCTAAATCTGTAAAAGAGATAATCCCAGAAAAAACAGTTATCAATCTGCCTGGGTGCCCAATGAATGTTGATAATTTAACAGCCACTGTTGTACATTATTTACTTTTTGGTGCTGCACCTGCACTTGATAAATTTTTAAGACCAAAATTTGCTTATGGTAAACGGATCCATGATAATTGTGAAAGAAGAGCACATTTTGATGCTGGTCAATTTGTAGAAGAGTGGGGAGATGAAGGGCATCGTCAAGGATGGTGTTTATATAAGATGGGTTGCAAAGGCCCAGAAACTTTTCATAACTGCCCAACCGTCAGATGGAATGAAGGTACAAGCTGGCCTGTAATGGCAGGACACGGTTGTGTTGGATGTAGTGAACCAGGCTTTTGGGATACTATGACGCCAATTTACAAAAGATTACCAAATGTACCTGGCTTTGGTGTTGAAGCTACAGCCACAAAAATTGGAACAACCATTGTGGGGATTTCAGCTGTAGTGTTTGGTGTTCACGGTATTGTTACAGCAATTAGAAACCGTGGACTTGTGAAAAAAGTAGAAAACGAATTTGAAGACAAAGAATAATATAAAGTGGGGTGTAAGCTATGGCTAATAGAATAGTTGTTGATCCAATAACAAGGATAGAAGGTCATTTAAGAATAGAAGCAAAAGTAGAAAATGGAAAGATTGTTGATGCTTGGTCAAGCTCAACAATGTTTAGAGGTGTAGAAAAAATCCTTCAGGGGAGAGATCCAAGAGACGCATGGTATTTTACTCAAAGATTTTGCGGAGTATGTACCACTGTTCACTCTATTGCATCTATTAGGGCAGTAGAAAACGCTCTCGGCATCAAAATACCTTTTAACGCTGAAATGATTAGAAATATCATTATCGGTATTCAAAATGTTCAAGACCACGTAATCCATTTTTATCACTTACATGCATTGGATTGGGTAGATATAGTTTCTGCTCTCAAAGCTGATCCTAAGAAAACAGCAGCATTACAGCAAAGTATATCTGATTGGAAGTATTCTAGTGAAGATTACTTTAGGTCTGTTCAAAACAAAATTGCTGTTTTTGCTAAAACAGGAAGACTTGGACCATTTGGCAATGCTTACTGGGGGCATCCTGCTTATAAATTACCACCAGAAGCAAACCTAATGGCAGTAGCTCATTACCTTGAAGCATTACATTTGCAAAAAGAGATAATTAAAATACACGCTATTTTAGGTTCTAAAAACCCACACCCACAGACTTTCCTTGTTGGTGGGATGTCTGTACCTGTTGACCCAAACAGCCAAAATGCTTTAAATGCTGATAGAATTGCCCAAATAAAAGAGTTTGTAAATATGGCAAAAGAGTTTGTAGAACAAGTATATATCCCTGACCTTTTAGCTGTAGCACAGTTTTATCCTGAGTGGGCATCTATTGGTGCTGGAGTCAAAAACTTCTTATCATACGGTGAATATCCAGAAGATCAATCTGGTTATCCAAACGGATTATGGATACCATCAGGGATTGTTTTAAATGCAGATATTAGCAAGGTATTAGAAGTTGACCAGAAAAAAATCACTGAATATGTAACTCATTCTTGGTATGAATATACAGGTGGGGATGATAAGGGTAAACATCCATTTGATGGTGAGACAAACTGGAAATATACTGGGCCGAAACCTCCATATGAATACCTTGATGTAGATAATAAATACTCATGGGTAAAAGCTCCAAGATACGATGATAAACCTATGGAAGTTGGTCCATTGGCAAGAATGGTTGTTGGGTATGCAAAAGGGCATAAAGAGATTAAAGATGCAGTTGACTGGGCATTGAAAAAACTTGGTGCAGGCCCTGAAGTATTGTTCTCAACATTGGGAAGAACAGCAGCAAGAGGTATAGAAACACTTATCACTGTGAATAGATTGCCAAAATGGATAGATATGCTTGTTGCAAATATAAAATCTGGTGATTTAAGTGTTCATAACGGTGAAAAGTGGGATCCAGAAACATGGCCATCAAAAGCTGCTGGTTACGGTTGGCACGAGGCACCAAGAGGAGCTTTAGGACATTGGATTGTTATTGAAAACAAACAGATAAAGAACTATCAGGCAGTAGTTCCTTCCACTTGGAACGCTGGCCCAAGAGATGCAAAAGGGCAAAGAGGGCCATATGAAGAATCTCTAATTGGAACCCCAATTGCTGACCCTGATAAACCACTTGAAATATTAAGAACAATTCATTCTTTTGACCCATGTCTTGCATGTGCTGTGCATGTATATGACGAAAAGGGCAAACTTCGCTCTAAAGTGAAGGTTTTATAGGAGGCCATTATGGCTAATACGTATAAAGATTGTCCAAAATGTGCTGCTAAAAAATTTGTTTATGTTTGGGAAGCCCCAGTTAGAATCAGCCACTGGTTAAATTTCTTTTCGATAATTATTTTATCATTTACAGGATTATATATTCATTACCCTTTTATCTCTGCTTCTTCGAGATATGGTGTATACGTAATGGGAACTATCAGGTATGTTCATTATCTTGTGGGTGTTATTTTTGCTTTTAGTGTTCTTTTGAGATTGTTCTGGCTATTTGTGGGTAATAAATATGCAAGCTGGCATTCATTTTCCAACCCATTTAAAAAAGAAGATAGAAAAATATTCTTCTCCTATCTCAAATACTACACATTTTTGGAAAAAGAACCTCCTCATACTTTAGGACACAACCCAGTGGCACTTGTTGCTTACATAGTTCTTTTCAATCTTTTCATTTTACAAATAATTACTGGTTTTGCATTGTGGGCTCAAGCAGATCCTAATTCAACACTATACTCGCTTACATCATGGGTATTTTCCATTGCAAGCAATCAGTGGGTTAGATTTTTCCATTATTTAGTTATGTATCTTATAGCTGGATTTGTAATTAACCACTTATACTCCGCAGTCATTTTTGACTTTAAGACTCAATCTGGAGAAATTAGTTCTATCTTTTCAGGTTGGAAACCTGAAAGAAATCATTAATAAAAGCCGCCATCAGGCGGCTATTTTTTTGAGGGTGCAATGAAGATATTGGTTTTGGGTTTAGGAAATCTTTTAATGAATGATGACGCTGCAGGGTTAGAAATTATTTATAGATTACAAAAGCATTATGACTTAAATAAATACCCATTTTTGCACTTTATGGATGGTGGGACATTGGGGCTTGATATAGTTCCCCACCTTTCTGATGTTACTCATCTCATTATTGTCGATGCTGTAGATCTAGACTTACCACCAGGAACTGTGGTGAAAATAGAGGGGGAAGATATTCACGCTGTATTTGAAAACAAACTTTCACCACATCAGATGGGTTTAAAAGATATTTTAACTGCTGCAGAGCTGGTTGACATAAAATCTGAGTATGTAGTGATGTATGGAATTCAAATTAAAGATATAAATATGGATAAAGAATTTTCAAAAGAAGTAGAAAACAATTTAGACAAATTAGAAAATAAAGTAAAAGAAGAAATAGATTCGATATTAAAAAAATTTGCTCAAAAATTATAAGAAAGAACTCCTGCTTTATCAGGAGCTCTTTCTTTTATTTTAGATTTTTCACGATTTCTGCGGCAACTGCTTCTGGTGACAACCCAATTAATTCAAATATATGATCAGGTTTACCAGAATAAGAATAACCTTTAACTCCAAATTTTACAAGTTTTACACCACATCCGTTTTCAGCGATAAAATCAGCAAGAATGGAACCAAGCCCTGTGTTTACATTATGATCTTCATAAGTAAACCATATCTTACTATCTTTAAACCTTTCTAAAACCTCTAAATCAAGCTTAAAAGGTGATGAAACATTCAAAACAGCAAGATTTACTCCTTGATTTGAAACAATATCATACACTTTAACAGCACGATGAAGCATTGATCCATAACTAAAAAGAGGGATTTCTCCATCTCTTATTACATCTATTTTTCCATATTTAAACTCATAATCATCGCCATAATATGGTCTGCCTTCTTTATCTGCAATTACCGGGACTTTTGATCTACCCATTGCAATTAAAAAATTCCCATACTCTTTTGCAGCATATCTGACAGCTCTATCCGTTTGGTTTGGATCAGCAGGAACAATTACCTTAAATCCATAGAGATTTCTCATTGCTCCTATATAATCAATACATTGATGAGTTTTACCATCTTCTCCAACATCTATACCCACATGTGTTGTAACCACTTTGAGATTTGTATCATTTATATCATTTAGTCTTTGCTGATTATAAGTTTCATCAATCCCGAACACTCCAAAGTCTGCAAAAAATGAAACAAGCCCATTTACACTTGCAGCTCCAGCACAAACTGCCGTATGATGCTCCTGAATCCCTGCTTCATAAAAGTTTTCTGCAAACTCTTTTGCCACCTTATCAGTTTTAACAGAACCAGCCAAATCACAATCAAAAACGATTATCGGAGTATTATTTTCAGCCATATTTATCTGAACTAGCTCAGTAATAGCATTACCAAAAACACCTCTGTTATCCATAGATACATCTGTGCCATAAGTTTTTGGGAAACCTGTATCTACAGCAACTTCATATCTAAAAATCTCATGAGCTGATTCATCAAAAACAAACTGTTTTCTCATCTCTTTATACTTTTCAAGGTCATTTTCAAGTCCCAGCTCTTTCAGGGCAGCATCAAGTTGCTCTTCATTTAAGGGTTTTCCATGATAAACCTCTTTATTTTCCATAAAAGATACACCCTTACCCATAACAGTTTTTGCTAGTATCAAAACAGGCCTTGCTATCTTTTTAGCTTGATAAATTGCATCAGCAATCTCTTTAATATTATGCCCATCTATTTCAAGAACTGCCCAACCAGAAGCGATATATTCATCTTTTATATTCTGAGGCATAACCTCAGATATATTACCACTAATCTGCAATTTATTATAATCTACAAAAGCTATCAAATTATCTAAATTGTATTTAACAGCAAATCTTCTTGCTTCGCTAACTTGACCTTTCTGCTGCTCACCATCACCCATAAAACAGTAAACACCATACTCAGCACCTAAATGCTTTGCTGCAAGAGCCATACCACACGCCGCAGATAACCCTTGCCCTAAATTACCTGTAGTCCATTCTACACCTGGCACCATTCTCTCTATATGCCCCTCAAAGATACTCCCAGCCAATCTAAAATAAGCGATTGCCTCATCAATATCAAAAAAACCATTTCTACCAAGAGCAGAATATACACCTGGAGATGTGTGCCCATGAGAAACAATTATTCTGTCTCTATTAAGCTCTTTATAGTTATCAGGGGAGATATTAGCTATTTTATATACTGTCAAATACATATCAATAGATGACATCGAGCCACCAGGATGCCCACTTCCTGCAAGGGTAGTCATTTTTAAAATATCCCCTCTACACAAAACAGACATCTTTTCTAATTCTTTTATTTCTGCTTCACTTAATATTTTCATACAACTCTCCGGTATTCAGAATTTTGATTATGAACTATTAACAAACTAACAAGGCTATGTCAATTTATCTTTTATCTTTAATTTTATTGAACTTTTAAGATAAAAAAGATATATATTTAAAATATGTTGCACAATAAAAAATTAGCATTTTGGGATTGCTTTGCTAATGCTCGCAATGATCAACTTATCTGTCATTGCGAGGAGTGTAAGCGAAGAAGCAATCTCATATTAATTTTCAATAAGTTAGACTATTGTGCAACATACTCTTTAAAAAAATTAAAAAGGGGTCAAAAATGAAAAAGGTTATAACTTTATCTTTAGTTTTCACTTTATTTTTAATACTTGGATGTGCAAAAAAACAAAACCCAGAATTATTAATCAAACAAAATTTAAACAAAGATGAATTTGCAATAATAAGCGAAATTCTTGATAAGAATCCGCCTTCAAGCAGTTATAAATATTATAAAACTTACCATTCTGATGACAATAGATTTTTCGCTTTCACATGGGTTCATAAAAAAAGAGATAAGTTTTATATAAAAACTTTGGAATTATATGACAGAAATCACAGAGCCAAAGTTAACAAATTTTTGGGTGCTAATTATGTAAAAGTAATAAACGGAAATATTTATAGCTGTTATGGTACATCCTTAAAAGAACCTGTAATCACAAACAACGGAGTTAAAGTTAACTGGTATATCTTTGATAATGGTGAATGTAGTCAAACATTTAAAATCTTAATACATGATAGCAACCAGGCAGAACAACTTGTAGACGCTTTGCAATCATTAATAAATAAAATACCTGAAGAAGAAAATAAATTTGAAACATTTAGAAATCAAAAATATGAACCTCAAAAGCCAGAGCAAAAAAGTAAATGCAGCGTTGAAAAGATATTAAAAATGAAAGAGATTGGTTTAACTGTAGAGGAAATAAAAAAGGTTTGTGAATAAAAACTAACATTTTATAATGATAACCCTTTTTACCATATTTTTAAAAACTGTTTTACCAATATTTGTTATTATTGCAATTGCGTTTATTTATAACAGGGTAAAAGATATAGATTTTCGTTTTGTGACTGATATTACATTAACCATTTTTGCACCAATTTTTGTATTTCACTCTCTACTTTCATACAAAATTAATTTAATCAGCTTGTACAAGCCAATGATATTTATGATTTTATTAGTATCATTATTGATAATTATTTCGCTAATTATTTTCAAATTTTTCATTAACGATGCAAAATATAAAATACCATTTATACTGTCCGTTTCAATGATAAATGTCGGAAATTTTGGTTTGCCTCTTATTAGTTTCGCATATGGTAATAAAGGGGTTTTCTTTTCTATTATCTATTTTGTGGTATTCAATATCCCTCTTTCCACACTTGCCATAATGTTATCATCAAATGAGAAAAATTTTCTACTTGCGTTCAAAGATGTATTAAAGATACCACTTATCCACGCATTTTTACTTGCTATAATATTTTCTGAGTTTAACCTTAGACTTCCAGAATTTTTAGACAAATCATTTGGAATTTTATCCAATGCAGCAATTCCACTTCTAATATTTATTTTGGGTCTTCAACTATCCAAAATTAAATTTACATCAAAACTATTAAAACCAGCTTTTTTATCAGTATTTCTAAGACTGGTTATTTCACCTTTAGTGGCAATTTGTATTACAATTTTTTTGAATATTGAAGGGATAGAAAAACAAGTAGCCATTGTTCAAACTTCTGCACCAAGCGCCCTTCTCCCTCTGATGTATGCTATCAGATTCAATAGATCACCTGAATTTCTCTCAACAACAATTCTTCTTTCAACAATTTTATCTGGACTAACCTTACCCATATTAATTTCTTATTTGACTTAAACTGCGATTTATTTATTATATGATAAAATTTGATTGAGGTGATTTATGGGCAAAGTTTTTGCTGTTTCTATCAGTGAGAAAAAAGGGACAAGAAAATACAATGTAAATTCTGTAGAAATAAAAGAAAATTATGGCATTGTTGGTGATGCACACGCTGGCAACTGGCATAGACAGGTAAGTTTTTTAGCAAAAGAAAGTATAGAAAAGATGAGAAACTTAGGCCTTGATGTAAAAAGTGGTGATTTCGCAGAAAATATAACCACCGAAGGTATTGAGCTGTGCAAAATGAAGGTGGGTGAAAGACTTAAAATAAACAATATTGAATTTGTAATCTCTCAGATAGGTAAAATCTGTCACCACAGGTGTGCCATCTACTATCAAGCAGGTGATTGCATAATGCCAAAAGAGGGTATTTTCGCTGTTGTAAAAAATAGTGGAAAAATAACTGTTGGTGACACAATAGAGGTGCTCCCAAAAGATGGTTTTAGTGTAGCTATAATAACATTAAGTGATAAAGGGAGTAAAGGTGAAAGAGAAGATATAACAGGTATAAAAATTAAAGAATACATAGAGCAAAATTTAAAAACTTCATTTATCAGATATGAAATGATCCCTGATGAAAAAGATATTTTGGAAAATATGCTTGTTGACTTCACAGATTTACAACAGTTTGACTTAATAATTACAAACGGTTCAACTGGTATCTCTCCAAGAGATATCGCTCCAGACATTACAAAAAGAGTTATTGAAAAAGAGCTACCAGGTTTTGCAGAAGCAATGAGAATGAAAAGTTTTGAAAAAACACCACATGCTTTAATTTCAAGAGCTATGTGTGGTACAAGAAGAAACTCTTTAATTATAAATGTCCCAGGTAGTCCAAAAGGTGCTTTAGAAAACCTTGAAACTGTTTTTCCTGCAATTCCACATACAATAAAAAAACTACAGGGTGATAAAGAAGACTGTGCAACCAATTAAGAAAAGTTTCTTTTTAGTAATCGATGGTATTGATGGGTGTGGTAAAACTACCCAGTGCAAATTACTTAAAGAATACCTTAACAATATTGGATTAAATATTCTATTAACTAAAGAACCTGGTGGCACAAAAACTGGTACTATTTTAAGAAATATATTGATTTCAACAGATTATGATATCGAACCTAATACAGAACTGCTTCTATATTCTGCAGATAGATTAGAACATCAAAAAAAAATTATAATTCCAGGATTAAACAGTGGCAAAACTATCATTTGTGATAGATTTATCTCATCAACTTATGCTTATCAAATCTTTGCACGTGGATTAGAGAAATCTTTTTTACAATATTTAGAGCAGCACACAGTATTCAAATGGCCTGACTTGACAATTATAATTGATTTACCAGTTGAAATAGCTCTTGAAAGAGCTCTAAAAAGATTAAAAGATCAAAACTGTGAAAATTCTGAAGGTAAATTTGAAAAAAACGGTATCGATTTTTATAAAAAGGTTAGAGAAGGCTTTTTATGGTATAGTAAAAATTACAAAAATGTTAAAGTTATTAATGGTGATAGAGATATAGATAGCTTATTCAAAGAAATAAAATCAATCGTAAACGAAAAGCTATGTTTGTAGGGCACAAGCATCTTAAAAGTTATTTTAAAACAATTTTGATAAACGATACATTCCATCCAGCTTATATATTTGCTGGAAATGAAGGAGTTGGGAAAAAGTTTTTCGCGATTAATTTAGCAAAAGCTGCCCATTGTAAAGATGAAAAGTTTTTTGAAGAGTGCAGTTGTAACAGCTGCATTCAAATAGACCAAAACACTCATCCCGATGTAATTTTATTAAATGAAAATGACCTAACTATTGATAATATTAGAGATTTAAACGAAAGAGCATTTTTATCATCTTTTACTGGTAAAAGAAAATTTTTCATTTTAGATAATTTCCACAAAATAAAAAGAGAAGCTGCAAATGCTATGCTCAAAACATTAGAAGAACCGCCACTTGATACCACTTTTATTTTAGTAACTCACAACTATGAAATGATTATCCCAACAATTAGATCCAGATGTATAAAAATTAATTTTCATAGATTGCCAAAAGATGAAATTGCTCAAATTTTTAATAACGAGGTTGAAGAAAAAAATGTTTTTGATATTCAAAATGAACCTTTACTTAATATTCTAAACGAGATTAATAAAACAAATGATAGAGAAGAGCTTAAAAACCTTTTGACATCAATTGTCAAACAGGCAAAGAAAATAGCTTTTGAAAAAAATAGCATAAAGATGATACAGTTTACAGATTATCTGCTGGATATTTTGAAAAGTGTTGACTATAATATTAATCTTGATATAGCAAAAGGGTATTTAATTACAAAAATTATTGAGGTAAAAAGTGATTGAGATAAATGCTACAGGTGTTGCCTTTAAAAGGGCTGGGAAAATATATTATTTTTTAACCAATAATGTTAATGCTAAAAGAGGGGATTTTGTAGTCGTAGAATCAGAAAAAGGGGAAGATATAGCCACAGTAATCATCCCTGACAGAAAAATTCAAATAGAAGACCTTTCTGTAATGAAAAAGGTCTTAAGGCTTGCAAATAGTGATGATTTAACAAGGCTTGTACAAAACAAAAAAGATGAAATCAAGGCTCTTGAAATTTGCAAGCAATTTGTAAAAAAGCATAAACACGAAATGAAATTATTAAAAGCTGAATATACGCTTGATAGAAAAAAGTTAACATTCTACTTTACGGCTGATGGGAGGATAGATTTCAGAGAGCTTGTAAAAGATCTTGCAAGAGTATTTAGAACAAGGATCGAAATGAGGCAGGTTGGAGTTAGAGATGCTACAAAAATTTTAGGTGGAATAGGTGTTTGCGGAAGAGAGCTGTGCTGTTCTACCTTTTTAAGAACCTTTCAAAATATTTCTATAAAAATGGCAAAAGACCAAAATCTAATATTAAATCCATCAAAAATATCTGGTGTATGTAGTAGGCTTATGTGCTGCTTAATGTATGAAACCTATGAAGAAGATTTAGAAGATGGTGAATTTATAGAATTTCAAGATATAGTTGATGAAGAAAGTGGAGGAAAAATATGAGCAATAAAACCTTTTATGTTACCACCCCTATTTATTATGTAAACGATGTCCCTCATATTGGTCATGCATACACAACAGTTGCTGCTGACGTTTTAGCTAGGTATAAAAGACTTTGTGGTTATGATGTTTTCTTCTTGACCGGGACAGATGAACATGGACAAAAAATCGAACAAGCAGCACAAAAAAAAGGTATTACTCCAAAAGAGCTTGCAGATACTGTTGTTGAAAGATTTAAAAGCTTATGGGTAAAACTTAATATATCCAATGATAAATTTATAAGAACTACTGATGAAGAGCATAAAAAAACAGTACAAAAAATTTTCAAAAAAATGCAAGAAAATGGAGATATTTATTTGGGAGAATATGAAGGTTGGTACTGCACCCCTTGTGAAACTTATTGGACTGAAACCCAGTTGTTAGATGGTAACCATTGCCCATCATGTGGCAGAGAGACTCATAAATTGAAAGAACCAAGTTACTTTTTTAAAATGTCAAAATATCAGAACGAATTACTAAAATATATCCAAGAAAACCCAGATTTTATACAACCAACTTCCAGAAAAAATGAAATTGTATCTTTCATAAAAGAAGGTTTAAAAGATTTATCTGTTAGTAGAGTATCATTTAAATGGGGAATACCTGTCCCTGGGGACGAAAATCATGTAATTTATGTTTGGATAGATGCTTTGACAAACTATATTTCTGCAATTGGTTATTTAGATGAAACAAAGCAGTTTAAAAAATATTGGCCAGCAGATGTCCATCTTGTTGGTAAAGATATTCTCAGATTCCATACAGTTTATTGGCCCACAATGCTCATGAGTGCTGGTCTTCCATTACCTAAAAAGGTATTTGCCCATGGCTGGTGGACTGTAGAAGGTCAAAAAATGAGTAAATCTCTTGGCAATGCCATAGACCCTAACTGGCTCGTGGATACCTTTGGAGTAGACGCTATTAGATACTTTTTGTTAAGAGAAGTCCCTTTTGGCTTAGATGGTGATTTCTCTTTTAAAGCTTTAATTCACAGAATAAATGGTGATCTGGCTAATGACTTGGGAAACCTATTAAATAGAACAATGGGGATGGTTAAAAGATATTTTAATGGCATAATCCCTGAGTATAAAGTTGAAGATGAAACAGACAAAGAGCTTTTAGCAAAAATAGAAGAGGTTTTTGATGAAGTAGATACTCATCTAAACAATATAGCTTTCAACAAAGCTCTCATTTCAATCTGGCAACTTGTATCAGAGCTAAATAAATACATAGATAAAAATGCTCCATGGATGTTAGCAAAAGATGAATCTAAAAGGGATAGATTAGAATCTGTTCTTTATTTAGTATTGGACGGAATAAGAATATTATCTTTACTAATTTATCCATTTATGCCTCAAACATCTGAAGAAATAAGAAGACAATTAAATATCGATATAGATGTATTTAAAAGTGACTTTGAAGATTTGAAAAAAGTAAAACAATTAAAACCTGGACTAAAACTCGGAGAAGCTAAACAGCTTTTCCCAAGAATAGATGAAAAAGAATTTATTGATAAAATAAAAGCTGAAAATGAAAAAACAAAACCAGAACCAGAAATTGAACAAATCACAATAGACCAGTTTTCAAAAGTGGTATTAAAAGCAGGTAAAATACTAGAAGCTGAAAAAATTAAAAAATCTGAAAAGTTGTTAAAACTAAAAGTTGATCTTGGAAATAACGACATAAGACAGATAGTGGCAGGTGTTGCTAAAAGTTATAATCCAGAAGATTTAAAAGGGAAAACAGTTGCAGTAGTTTCAAACTTAAAACCTGCTAAGCTTATGGGTGTAAAATCTGAAGGGATGATTTTAGCTGCCTGGATTGGGGATAAACATGTTGTTGTAGAACTGCCCAATGATGTCCCAGCAGGAAGTATAATAAAATGATAGACATTGAAACACAGATAAACAAGCTAAAAGAGAGTGGGGCATTCTTCACTGATTCCCACTCTCATATTCACTTTGAGCCATTAAATTCGAACCTTGAAGAAGTGTTTAAAAAATGCAAACAAAATAGAATTCATAGAATTGTAAATATTGGTATCAATTACAAAGATTCTGTAAAAGCTTTGGAAATAGCAAAAAAATATGATTTTGTTTATGCTGCAATTGGTGTACACCCTCATGACTCAGCTGATTTTAATATAAAAGAGTTGAGTCTTTTCGAACAACTTGCTGAAAATGAAAAAGTTATCGCTATTGGTGAAATAGGGTTGGATTATTACAGAAATTATGCGCCAAAAGATATTCAACAAAATGTATTCAGGATTTTTCTTGATCTTGCCATCTCTCTACAAAAACCGATAATTATTCATAACAGGGATGCCACCGACGACCTTATAAAAATTTTAGATGAAATGAATGCTGAAAAAAAATTAAGAGGTATAATCCACTGTTTTAATGGCGATAAGAAAATAATGAATTGGGCTTTAAATAACGATTTTTTGATTTCTGTAGCTGGAAATGTTACCTATAAAAAAGCTATTGAAATACAAGAATCTGTTAAAGAGATACCTATTGATCATCTATTAGTTGAAACAGACTCCCCATATCTTGCACCTGTACCTAAAAGGGGGAAAACAAACGACCCTTCTCATACAATTTATACTGCAAATTTTATTTCTCAATTAAAAGATGTGGATATTGTAACACTTGCAAAACAAACGGAGAAAAACTTCACAAAACTTTTCGGTGAATTAAATGCCTTATAAGTTGCTTATTGTTGAAGACAACACAGACACACTTTTGGGTTTAAAAACCTATTTTGAAAGAAAAGGGTTTTCCGTTGATATTGTTGACAATGGTAAAGACGCATATGCAATGATACAGGACAATAGCTACTCCCTCGTTATTACTGATATCAATATGCCCTTTATGGATGGTTTAAATTTTCTGAGTAAAATACGGAGTATCGATGAAGAGTTGCCTGTTATAGTAATAACAGCTTTTTCAAATTTGGATAATATGATTATATCATTTGATCTTGGAGCTGTTGATTTTGTAGAGAAACCTTTTGATCCTGATGAATTGTTAAAAAGGGTCAATAATATTTTAAATAATCTAAATTCTTTATAAAATACTGTTTATTTTTCTATTTACACTTAAATAATAAATGATATAATTAGACATGGTGTTTTATTTTGATTAAAGGAGGCCACCATGAAAAAGAAAACCGTTATCTTTTTAACCACTCTAATTCTTATATTAAGCTTGGCAATCAACGCTTTCGCTGTTAGCCAACGAGCAGGTAAAAGAAAATTTAAAAAATACTGCCACAAAACATGTCATTCCGGTAAAAAGAAAGATATCACTTATGTAACCCCATCAACATTCACTATTGAGCAATGGAAATATTATTTTCAAAATAAGAGGAAAAGGTTGATAGCTATACATAAAAATGGAGAATTAGATACTATTAAACTTAAAGAAAAAGATTGGAAAAACATTGAAGCTTTTTTGACTAACCATGGATTAGGTTCATTTGAACCAGAAAGTTGTACTCAATAAAAAAGGGCTGCTTTCTGCAGCCCTTCTATGCTTTATTTGCACTACCAAGAACATTTATATTTTTATGTTTATACATTTTCACAAGCTCTTCTCTAGCTGGCTTTAAATATTTTCTTGGATCAAACTCTTTTGGATTGTTCCACAAAAACTCCCTAACCTTCGCAGTGAAAGCAAGCCTTCCATCGCTATCAATATTTATTTTACATACAGCACTTGTTGCAGCTTTTCTAAGCTGGTCTTCAGGTACACCAACTGCCCCTTCTAAATTTCCTCCGTATTTATTTATTAACTCAACATATTCAGGTATTACAGATGAAGCACCATGTAAAACTATAGGGAAACCTGGCAATCTTCTTTCAATCTCCTCTAAAATGTCAAATCTAAGAGGTGGTACCTGCTCACCAGGTTTTACTTTGAATTTATAAGCACCATGAGATGTCCCAATAGAAATAGCAAGGGAATCAACCCCTGTCCTTTCCACAAACTCTTCTACCTCATCAGGATTTGTATAGTGAGATTTTTCTGCTTTTACATCCTCTTCTATACCAGCTAAAACTCCCAGCTCACCTTCAACTGTCACATCAAACTGATGAGCATATTCCACTACTTTTCTAGTAATCTCAATATTCTCCTCAAAAGGTAAATGAGAACCATCTATCATAACAGAAGAAAAGCCATTATCTACACAGGCCTTACACAACTCAAAACTATCACCATGATCAAGATGTAATGCTATAGGGATTTCATAGCCAAGCTCTTTAGCATACTCCACAGCCCCCATAGCCATATACCTTAACATTGTAGCATTTGCATACTGTCTTGCCCCTTTTGATACCTGCAATATCACAGGTGATCTTGTTTCAACACAAGCTTGAATTATAGCCTGTAATTGCTCTAAGTTGTTGAAATTATAAGCAGGGATGGCATATTTACCTTCCATCGCCTTTTTAAACATCTCTCTTGTGTTAACAAGCCCTAACTCTTTGTAACTAATCCCCATAAGCTCCTCCTTAGTCATTTATTTTATTCAAAATTTCATCAACAGAGTTGAAGACTCCAAACTCTGTAATAAATCCACTAATAAGATTTGCAGGTGTCACATCAAAAGCAGGGTTATAAACATTAACATTTTCTGGAGCAATCAATTTATCACCTACTTTTCTAACCTCATCAGGATTTCTATGCTCAATTACAATATCATCACCACATTCTATACTAAAATCAAAAGTTGAAATCGGAGCAGCAATATAAAGTGGAATATCATGAAAATATGCTAAAACTGCCAGCTGATAAGTGCCAATTTTGTTTGCAGTATCCCCATTTTTGGCAATTCTATCAGCACCAACAATTATTTTATCTATCTTCTTTTGCTTCATCAAAAAGCCAGGCATATTATCACAAATAAGAGTACAGGAAATCCCCTCTTCCATCAATTCAAAAGCTGTCAATCTTGCACCCTGCAAATAAGGCCTTGTCTCATCTACATACACATGTATATTCAAACCTGCCTCTTTTGCCGCCCTAAGTACCCCAAGAGCTGTGCCATATCCAGCTGTAGCAAGCGCTCCAGCATTACAGTGAGTAAGAATATTATCACCATCTTTAATAACCTGTAGCCCACTTTTACCAATCATTCTGTTGTACTCGATATCCCTTTCAAAAAGTTTAACTGCGCTTTCTTCAACAAAATCTATATTACCTTCTGCATACTCATAGGCAGCCTTCATTTTATCAAGAGCCCATTTAAGATTTACTGCAGTTGGTCTTGTATTGAGCAGTAAACTATAAATTTCATCTATATTTTTTCCCTCTTTGAGCCCTAAAACTACACCAAAAGCAGCCGTAACACCAATTGCAGGAGCACCTCTAACAACCATATCTTTTATGGCATTTGCCACATTTTCTGCAGTATTGCACTCAACATACCTTTTTTCATGTGGTAAGATTCTCTGATCAAGAAGTTTTAATACTCCATTTTCCCAAATAATAGGCTCAACCATAAAAACCTCTAAACAAACATATTCAAATGCATTTTCAAATCATCAATCTTCATCTTAGCCATATCCACATTTTCACTACCACAACCAGGGATCACATACGCATAATATTTCAAATTAAACCCCTCTGCTATTTTCTTAAGCCAGTTTGTAGCAAGGCTTGCATGATCTCTATTTTGAGCTCCTTGAGTCATCACAAAAAACATTTTTGCGCCATTTTTAAATTTGCTTACCCTGTTAGCATCCTTTAAACAATACCATCTATCAAGAAACAGCTTCAGTTGACCACTGATAAAGCCGTAATAATTTGGAGAAATAACAATTAACAGATCAGCATCAACAAGCTCAGGTAAAATATCTTTCAAATCATCGTTTACCACACAAAAAGTGTTGTTCTTTCTGCAGCTAAAACAGGATTGACACCCCTTAAAAGTTAAGTCATTGAGATTAATAAGATTAGCTTCAGGATATTTTTCTAATAAACTGTTTGCAACAAAAGACGAGCTACCTTCTTTTCTTGGGCTTCCATTGATTATAAAAACCTTCATTGTATCTCCCTCAAAATATCGTTTGCTGCAATAATACCTGATGCATTTGCCTGAATAATCCCCCGTGTAATACCAGCGCCATCACCTACACAATATAGATTTTCAATATTTTGAGATCTCATATTTTTATCAATCCTGATACGCAATGAATAAAATTTAACCTCTACCCCATACATCAATGTATTTGGATCAGCCATACCAGGCATTACTGTATCAAGCTGCAACATTGTCTCCTTTAAATCTGTTAAGTACCTATAAGGCAAGACAAAAGACAGATCACCTGGCATAGCACTTTTTAGAGTAGGGACAACAAAGTTTTTTTCAATTCGCTTTACAGTCGACCTTCTACCTCTAAGAAGATCACCAAATCTTTGAACTATAACATTTCCACCACTTAGCATATTTGCAAGATTGGCAATATATCTACCATATTTAACAGGCTCTTTAAAAGGCTCTGTAAACTTTGTAGAAACAAGTAGTGCAAAATTGGTATTATTACTCTTTTTATTTTTATAAGAATGCCCATTTACTGTTAAAATATCACCATCATTTCTCTCTATGGCCACAAAACCACCAGGATTTACACAAAATGTTCTAACTTCATCTTCAAACTCTGTAGTGTAATATTTAATCTTAAACTCGTATAAATAGTTAGTAAAATGGTCAGTGACAGCCCTTGGAACCTCAACCCTAACCCCGATATCCACAGGGTTTATATCTGAATCTATCCCATATTTTTCTGCGATCTCCTGCATCCAAGCATTGCCACTTCTACCCACAGCTATAATCACTTTGTCATAATATTTTTTTGAATCATCGGCTAAAACAATACCTTTTATTTTACCACTTTCTACAATCAAATCCTTAACTGGTGTATTGCAATATACATTTATATTTTCCTCTTTTTCAAAAAGCTCATAAATCCTTTTTATAGCAAGTAAACAGTTGTCTGTACCAAGATGTCTAATTTTTGCTGCATACAATCTCAATTTATTTCTGCTACACTGATATTCCAAATCTTTTATCTTTTCATAATCACTTTTTGTATCAATCTCTGTCACACCACTAAACTTTACCCATATATCATCAGCCTCATCTATCAATTTTTCAAGCTCAGCTTCTGAAATATAATCGGTAAGCCAACCACCAAACTCTGTTGTTAAAGTAAGCTTGCCATCTGAAAAAGCTCCAGCACCACCAAAACCGCTCATTACCTCTTTTCTTGTTCTTTCAAGAATACTTTTACCTTTCTCATAAATATCTACAGAGATGTTTTTATTCTGTATCAGCTTATAAGCAGCAAACATCCCTGCGCTACCAGCACCTATTATGGCAACTTTCACCATTTCCCCCTAAATTTTCATGATTTTTGCATCAAAATTTTTGCCTTCGATCTCCAATATAGCATAAGAATTAAAATCTGTATATCGATTATTTGTTGGACTACCCGGATTTAAAAAGTGAACATCGCCAAGAACACCCCAAAAAGGCTTATGTGTATGGCCATAAACAATTAAATCCACACCTTCAAATTGATAAAGCAACCTATTTTCTAAACCAAAAGGTGCACCATCCCCATGTATCAAACCAACCTTTACCTCATCAAATTTAATAGTTCTCTTTTTTGGCATTAATGTCTCATCAAAAAATGGATCCATATTCCCTTTTACAGCATACACATTTGGGTTAATATGCTCAATCTGATGAATCGGCTTATACCCTATTACATCCCCAGCATGCAAGATTGCATCACAACGATTAAACTCTTCAATTAAGGATGAGGACAACTTATCTATGTCATCAGTATGTGTATCAGAAATAACCAAAATCCTCATAATAGCCTCCACAAAAGAAATACACTTTTTACCGCATTAATCAACAAAAAATTGAAATAAAAATCTACTTGTAAAAGTACTAATAAAATATAATATCATTAATATGGTTAAATTAATTATAGATAGTCTAAAAGCTTTACCTTTTTTTGAGGTACTAGAAGATTTAAGTGAATATGAGTTTTATTTTGTGGGTGGATTTGTTAGAGATGTATTGCTTGGCAAAAAGGCAAAAGATGTAGATTTAGTCCCATTTGGCATAGACTACAAAGATTTTGCCTGGCTTTTAAAAAAGAAACTGCAAGCAACATCTGTCCCTTTTAAAGATAATATAAGGTTGATTTTAAAAGATTTTGTTATCGATGTATCAAAGCCTCGAGGAAAAAATATTATTGAAGATCTTCAAAAAAGGGATTTTACAATAAATAATCTTGCTACTGACATAAAAGGAAATATTATCGGAGATACCAATGATTTAAAAAACAAAGTCATCAAATATGTTTATGAAGATGTTTTCAATGATGATCCTGTCAGGATTTTACGGGCTTTTAGATTTGTCTCTCAACTTGATTTTGATATAGAAAATAAAACCTTTGAAAAAATCTTTCGAGAAAAAAATCTGTTGAAAAATGCCCCTTTTGAAAGAATTTATGATGAACTGATTAAACTTTTAAAAGGTAAATCAAACTTTAAAGCCTTAAAATTAATGCAGCATAGTGAAGTGTTATTTACCCTTTTTCCAGAATTTAAAAATATAGAAGGCCTCCCGCAAGGGAAATACCACCAGGACTGTGCGCTCACCCACACTTTTAGAGTTGTAGAGAAAACAAGGGATATTACTGACAAATTAAACAAAAATGATGAAACAAAAAACATTTTGCTGTTATCTGCTTTTTTTCATGATGTGGGTAAAGCTGTAGCTGGCGAAAGAAATAATCATAAAAACTTTGTTGGGCATGAAGAAGAAAGTGCAAAAATTGCTGAAAAATATTTAAAAAAATTCCCTATTAAAAAAAAGAACTTAAAAGAAGTTTTACATCTTATAAAGAAACATACCAAAATTAGAATATATGCATCAGAGAAAGCAAAAGATAACACACTGAAAAGATTTATATATAATAATGCGGAACTTCTTGAGGAGATTATACTCTTTACACTTGCTGATAACCTTACAAAAGGGCATAATATCAACGATATTTATGAAACAATCATAAGAATCAGAAAACTATCTAAAGAGCTTGATTGGAGCAAAAAAGAGTTAATCAATGGAAATACTTTAATCGAATTAAATATCCCTGACAAAACAAAATACGCCACTATCTTAAAAGATGTTCACGAAAAACTTGTAATTGGGATACTCCCAACAAAAGAAGAAGCGATAAAATACATTTTAGATAGATATTTAAAATAAAAAAGGCGTCCCATAATAGGACGCAGAATATCTACTCTTCAGGGATACCCATCTTTTTTAAAAAAATCTCAAGTGGGCAAAAATTTGTAAAACCTGATTGAAACAGGTTTAAACCTACAAACAGCGTAAAAGCAAACCACCATTTATTTACGGTAAGTCCCAAAATCACGCTTATTGTAACAAACAATCCAGGGATTATTCTCATCAAAGCCTTAACAGTCATAATCTATACCTCCTGTTTATTAAAATATTTTACCATAAGTCTATGATAAAAATAGTAACTTAAAGGAATAATAACAAGTGTCAAAATTGTTGACACTACAGCACCAGTAATCAAAGATACACCAAGCCCTGCAAAAATTGGGTCAGGCAGCATAAACAATGCACCAGTAATAACTGCCACTGTGGTCAATACAACTGGCCTTGTTCTGATTGCACCTGCTTGCACCACAGCCTCTTTTATATCTTTCCCTTTTTCAAGTGCAGCTTCTGTAAAATCTATCAACAACACCGCATTCCTCACCATAATACCAGCAAGAGCAATAAATCCAATCATACTTGTAGCTGTGAAAAATTTACCAAAAATAAAGTGCCCTGGTATAATCCCAAGCAAGCTCAATGGAATAGGTATCATCATTATAATTGGTGTTGCAAAAGATTTAAACCATGCTACAAGCACAAAATACATAATCACAAGCACTGCAGCAAAAGCAAGCCCAAGGTCTCTAAATACTTCGTAAGTAATTTGCCATTCACCATCCCACTTTACACTTACATGGTCAGTTGTCTTAGGCTGATGAGTCCAGAGAAGTTTTACTGGCTCGCCGTTATAAGTAATATTTTTTATCTCCTTATTCATTTTCAAAATCGCATACACAGGGCTTTCCTCTTTACCTGCTACATCACCAGTCACATAAATAACAGGCTGTAAATTTTTGTGATAAATTGCTTTCTCTTTTGTTTTCTCTTTGATATGCACAAGCTCGCTCAAAGGAACAGGCTTTCCAGCCATAGAAATCAAGTTTATATTTTTTATAGCACTTAAAATATTCCTTTCACTCTCAGGCAGTTTCAAAATTATATCCACATCTTCTCTGTCAAATCCAGTATGGATAATACCGACCTTCATCCCTTTTAGAGCCATGTATAAAGTTTTTGATACCATCTCAGTGGAAATACCTGTCAAAGCAGCTTTTTCTTTATCCACATCAAACACATACTCTTTCATGTCATCTTCTACATACCAGTCAACATCCACAACTCCGTCAGTCTTTTCAAAAATCTCTTTTATTTTCTTAGCAACTTCCAACCTTGCCTTTTCATTTGGCCCATACACTTCTGCAACAAGAGTAGATAGCACCGGTGGGCCAGGTGGAACCTCTGCTATTTTCACATTTGCATTATATTTCTTTGCAATTTCTTGAATTGGCTCACGAATCAGCTTTGCAAGGTCGTGGCTCTTTAGTTGTCTTACTGTTTTATCAACAAAATTTACCTGAATATCAGCTACATTGTTGCCTCTTCTAAGAAAATAGTGTCTTACAAGGCCATTGAAGTTATAAGGTGCTGCAATACCAGCATAAATCTGATAGTTTTCCACCTCTTTTACTGTTGCAAGATAATTTCCTATTTCTGAGGCTACCTTAGCAGTCTCTTCTAATGGTGTCCCTTCTGGCATATCTATGATTACCTGTAATTCGTTTTTGTTATCAAAAGGGAGCATCTTCATTACAACAAGCTTTGTAGGTATAAACATAAAAGCACCTATAAACAAACCAAGCATTACTACTGTTAATAACAATCTAAGAGAAAGTTTATCTATCAGTGGAATAAGTATGTGACTATAAATCTTGTAAAGCTTTGTCTGTTTTACATACTCTTCTTCATCCACATCCCCTTCTACCTTAGTGTGACCAGCAAGCAGTTTATATGATAACCAAGGTGTCACAATTAAAGCCACAAGAAGTGAGAAAATCATAGCAAGAGATGCCCCAATTGGCATAGGTTTCATATAAGGCCCCATAAGCCCTCTAACAAATGCCATAGGGTAAATAGCCACAATAACTGTAATTGTAGCAAGGATAGTAGGGTTGCCCACTTCACCCACTGCAAGTATTGCCCGCTTTAGCAGATTTTTATTGGATATCTTAAAATGCCTTTCCATATTTTCAACAACGATGATAGCATCATCCACCACAAGACCTGCAACAAATATTAGGGCAAAAAGTGTCACCCTGTTTAATGTGTAGTCAAACATGTAATAAACAAAAAGTGTCAGAGCAAAAGTAACTGGTAACGCCACAAATACTACAAAACCAGCTCTCCACCCCATTGTAAGAGTCATAACAATAATAACAGCAAGGATAGCTCCCAATAAGTGCTCAATGAGTGTTTTAACCTTCTCATAAGCCGTATCACCATAATTTCTAGTAACTGTAACTTTCACATCCTCAGGGATGATAGTTTTCTTCAATGTTTCAAGTTTATCCAAAATATGCTCAGCTACTACAACTGAGTCGCTACCTTTTCTTTTTGAAATAGATATTGTTACCGCATTATAAAGATTTGGAGATATCTTTTCATTGAAACCGATTAAAACATAGTTATCTGGTATCTCTGGTGCATCGCTTACTTTTGCAACATCTTTTAAATAAACAGGTTTGCCATTATAAACGCCTACTACAAGATTTTTAACATCTTCTACACTCTGAAAAAAACCGCCCGCTCTAATATAAAAAGTTTTATTGTTGGCTGTAATCTCACCAGAGTTTAGGGACTGATTGGACATATTCAATGCGCCATAGAGTCTAAAAAGGTCAAGGTTATATGATTTAAGAGCTGTAATATCAGGCTCAATCCTCACAACCCTTTTGTATCCACCAATTATAGATGTTTCTGAAATGTCAGGGATTTCTTTTAATCTTTGCTCCACCTCAGCAGCTATCCTTCTAAGTGTATATGAATCATACTTTTCTGACCAAAATGTCAGTGCAACCTGAGGGACATCATCAATAGATCTCTTCTTAATTATCGGCATCATTACGCCTTGAGGCATCCTATCCATATTGTAATCAATCTTGGTTTTCAGCTTAGTTATACTTTCTTCTTCATTTTCACCCACTTTAAACCTAACTACTACCATCCCCATATCATTCATCGCTGTCCCATAGACATATTCTACACCAGGGATTTCCCACATCAGCTTTTCAAGTGGCTCTACAACAACTTTTTCCACATCTTTTGCACCAGCTCCAGGATAAGGAACAAATATATCCACCATAGGAACCACTATCTGTGGCTCCTCCTCTTTTGGAGTCATAATCACAGAAACTATACCGATAAAAAGTGCTGCAATAATTAAAAGTGGTGTAATTTTTGAGCGCAAAAATGCCTTTGCTACCCTTTCTGCAATACCATATTTTAATTCTTCAATCTCTTCATCAACATTTATTTCACAGGCTTCCACTTCCTGATTTTTATCTTTTAACTCTTTATCTTTTTCCATCATTTACCCCTCCAGGATATCTCCTGCATTTAATTTATCAGCATTTTCGATAACGATTCTCTCACCAGGCTTTAATCCACTAAGAATTTCGATTCCATCTTCAAATTTTCTGCCTGTTTTTACAATTCTGAGCTCTGCTTTACCATTTTTATCCACAAAAACTATTTCCAACTGCCCTCTTTTAACAACTGCATTTTCTGGGACAACAATCACATCATCCATATCACCTTTAACCTGCACTTTTGCATACATCCCAGGAACGCAAGCATCACAACCAGTAAGTTTAATTTTGAAATTTCTAGTAGCTGGATCAACATCAGGACTTATTTCCAACACTTTAGCACCATAACCTTTATTGATAGCAGGGATGAAAACATTTACATTATCACCCACTTTAATTTTATTTAAAACCCCTTCATTTACAAAGGCATAAACAACTGTCTTTTTAGAACCTATTTTCAAAAGAGG
Organism: Deferribacter desulfuricans SSM1; assembly: GCF_000010985.1. NCBI lineage: Bacteria > Pseudomonadati > Deferribacterota > Deferribacteres > Deferribacterales > Deferribacteraceae > Deferribacter > Deferribacter desulfuricans. Next base: position 62,096 of record NC_013939.1, on the reverse strand, counting down.
TGCGCCAGGTGCTGCAAGATTACCAATATCAGTTTTTTTCTCTAAAACGATTCCATCAAAAGGAGCTTTGATTTCTGTGTATGATAAATAAGTGTTTACTTCTGATAGCGCAGCCAAAGCCTGCTCTCTTTTAATCTTTACTTGCTCATATTTCTCTTTAGCAAGATTCAAATTTTTCTCCGCAAGTTCTAAAGAAGCTTTTGCCATTTTGTATTTAGCTTCTACTTCGTCAAATTCTTGCTGACTTACACTTTCATTTTTTAATAAATTTTGAAATCTTTTATATGTTTTCTCCGCTAATTCAAATCCAGCTTTTGCTTGTTCATATTGCCTTTTTGCCATTTCAATGCCAAGTTCTGCTTGCTTTAAACCATTATCTGCTTCTTTGACCGATGCGAAAGCAAATCTTTTTTTATCTTCAAGCTCTTTACTTTTTAATTTTATCAATAAATCACCTTTTTTAAATGTTTCACCTTCTTGCACATAAATCTTTTCCACATACCCAACAACTTTTGGCATTAAAAATGTAGTAGTATCACTAAAAACTGTACCGCTAAAAGTATCCATGTCAGCTATTTTCTTCTTGGTAACCATAGAAATTTTTACATTAACTTTTTTTGGAGTATAAATACTCTCTTCCTTTTTAGCTTCTTTTCCAGATGAACAGGATATAGCAAAAAAAGCTATCAAAACAAGAAGTGCATACAACTTTCTCATTATCTATCCTCCTAAATTTTTATTTTATCATTCCGATTGCAAACATAAGCTTCGCCTTATCCACAATCAAACTGTATTCAGCCATAAGCAAGCGAAGCTCAGCCTCCTTTACTTCTACCTCTCTATCAAGAAGCTCTGTAACTTTGGCTAACCCTTCTTTAAATCTGTTTTCTGTAATCTTTAAAGCTTCATAAGCTTTTTCCACCTGCTTTTTTGCAGCTTCAAGTTTCTTTTCTGACGCTTTTAATGAATAGTAAGCTTCTTTAACTTCACTTTTTATTTGAAATTTTAAGTCAGCTATCTTATTTAAAAGTGATAAATAATTTGATTTACTTTCCCTTACTTTGTTATAATCTGAAAAACCGTTGAATAGATTGAGTTTTGCATAAGCTCCTACTGTAAAACCTGTCCCAGCATCACCAAAAATTTTGTCATCATTTTGCTTATAATTTGCAAATAGTGCTACTTCAGGTAAAAAAGAACTTTTTGCTTTTTTTACCTCATAATCATTAATTTTTAAATAATGTTTATATGCTTTTAGGTCTTCTCTGTTTGCTAAAGCCAATTTTATATAATCATCAAGACTTCTATCTAAATTTATATCAGTTTCACTCCAGATAATATCAACATCTTCATCAACATTTAATAAACGCTGTAAATAACTCTTTGATACTTCCACCTGTTTTTCAGCATCTTTAATAGCTGCTTCATTCATCAATAAGTAGCTTTCTGCTACCAACAAATCACTTTTGACTATCATACCATTCTTGTAAAAATCTTGCGCCATCTCATAATATCTTTTGGTGCGCTCAAGAGATTTCTTCGTCACATCTAAAGCTTTTTTGGATAAACCCACAGCATAAAATGAACGATAAGTATTAAAAAGGACATTATCTTTCACTCTCGATAATTTGTACTCACTTGCTTTTTCTAGCTCTTTTGCCTGTTTTATCCCAAAAAAGATTTTACCATTCATAAAGATAGGCTGAATTATTTCTACTTTTGTTTCAAAATTCGTAACATTTTCAGGGTTTTTTAATTGTGTTGCAAAATATTGCATATCAAATCTACCTTGAGCCATTTTTGCAAAAGCAGCAGTTGCTGGTTCATCACTTCTCATATAAGTTTCCGAAATATTTAATTTTGGTAGATAAGCACCATACGCTTGGTATTTCTTATACTTTGCTGATTTTGCTTCCATTTCGTAAGCTTTAATGAGGCTATTATTTTCAAGTACCAATTTTTTTGCTTCATCAAGGGTTAAAACTTTTGCAAAAATGTTACTGCTTAATATTAAGGTTAAAAGTAATACCAAAAGCGATTTTTTCATATCTATTCCTCCAACAAAATGTCTAAAACTCTTTTTATTTTATCATCTACCACTTTGTAACAAATACTACTCCCTTCTCTTTCTCCATGTACAATACCTGCATTTTTTAAAAGACTTAAGTGCCTGCTAATGATTGCTTGAGGTACTTCTAACATCTCAGCCATTTTAGTCACATTACACTCTTTTCTGCTAAGTCCATGTACAAGTTTTAGCCTAACAGGGTGTCCAAGAACTTTTAATTTCTCTGAATAAATCTCATATACGTCCATATTCACACCTCCAAAATTACGTATATATAAATATATGTATATATGTAAATGTCAATAGGTTTCTTAAATAATTTTTTATTGATTTCTTAATAATTGTGTGTTAGAAGTTTCTTCCCAAAACGCACGCCCGTCAAACAGGTATCTGGCGAGTGTCAGCAAAAGCTGATGCCAATACCCAGGGCGGAGGAATAACAAATAAGGAGGAAGTATGTCTTACATTTCAATCAAAAACCTACTTGAAGCAGGTGTGCACTTTGGCCACCAAACAAAAAGATGGAATCCAAAGATGCAAAAATACGTCTTTGGAAAGAAAAATGGTATCTACATAATTGATCTGCAAAAAACAGTTCAATGTTTTAACCAGGCTTACGAATTCATCAGAGACATGGTTAAAGGTGGTGCTTCAGTACTTTTTGTGGGCACAAAAAAACAAGCTCAAGAAGCAATCAAAGAAGCAGCTGAAAAATGTCAAAGCTTTTACGTAAACAACAGATGGTTAGGTGGTACATTAACAAACTTTAACACAATTAAAACCCGTATTCAGAGATTGAAAGAATTAGAAGAGATGTTTAACTCTGACTATATTAAGAACTACACTAAGAAAGAAGCAGCAAGACTTAAAAGGGAATACGAAAAATTAAAAAAGAATCTTTATGGTATTAAAGATATGCAGGAAATCCCTGATATACTTTTTATTATTGACATAAAAAGGGAAATGAACGCAGTGCTTGAAGCAAGAAAATTGGGTTTGCCAATAGTTGCGATTGTAGATACAAATTGTGATCCAGACCTTGTAGATTTTCCAATCCCTGGTAACGATGATGCAATTCGTGCTTGTCAACTCATTGCGGGTAGAATTGCTGACGCAGTTCTTGAAGGTAAGCAGTTACGCGAAGAAGAATTATTAGAAGAGGTTAGGGCAGCAGCCAACCAAAATGAAGAAGATGATGATATCCCTGTTGATGAAATAGTAGAAAGCGAAGAAGCAGAAGAAAAAGAAGAAGCTAAGGAGGAGTAATAATGGCTCAAATAACAGCAGCATTAGTAAAAGAATTAAGAGAAAAAACTGGCGCAGGGATGATGGACTGTAAAAAAGCCCTGCAAGAAACAGATGGTAATATAGAAAAAGCTATCGAATATTTAAGAAAGAAAGGGCTTGCAGATGCAGCTAAAAAAGCTGGAAGAGTTGCTGCAGAAGGTTTGGTAGCCTCATACATCCACGGTGGTGGAAAAATAGGGGTTTTAGTTGAAATAAACTGTGAAACAGATTTTGTTGCAAGAACCGATGAGTTTAAAGAGCTTTGCCATGACATAGCTATGCATATTTGTGCTTCAAACCCTCTTTATGTATCAAAAGAGGAAGTTCCTCAAGAAGTTATAGACAAAGAAAAAGAGATTTATATAGCAAAAGCTAAAGAGCAGGGAAAACCAGATCATATAATTGAAAAAATTGTTGAAGGACAGGTGAGAAAATATCTAGAAAGCATCTGTCTTTTAGATCAACCATTTGTAAAAAACCCTGATTTGACTGTATCTCAATATATAGCTGAAAAAATCGCTAAAATAGGCGAAAATATAAAAGTTAGAAGATTTGTAAGATATCAACTGGGTGAGGGTATCGAAAAAAAGCAGGAAAATTTTGTGGAAGAGGTAATGAAGCAAGCAAAGGGGAACTAAATTACTGCCCAATAGAAGTTTCTTTTAATATATTGTCAAAGCTAAAAAAGCTGCAGTCCTAACTGCAGCTTTTTTTTATTTCATAGAATAATATAAAATCCCCAAATATTCTTTGATTACTTTTGAAATTGTATGTAAATTAGAAGCTACCGGTAAAAAATCCACAAAATTATATTTTTTATCAATCTTTTTATCCACCAAAACAACACAACTATTTATTCCATGTTTTTCAAACAACATCTTGCTTCTCATTGCATGATATCCTGAAGTAATGAGAAGGACTTTATTAAAATTGTTTGCAGCAATAATTTTCTTAACAAAAGTAGCATTTTCATTTGTATCTTTACTTGTATCATCAATAAAAATTTCACCATCAAATCCTAAATTGAGAAGTTTATTTCTCATTATCAATGATTCCGGCTCTAAATTTTTAAAAACTTTGCCACCTGAAAGAATAATCGGTTTATTTGCTTTTTTGGCAATAAGATAACCCTCTACCAATCTTTTCAAAGAATCCTCTTTTAACTCACCATCAGCATAAACACCCCCACCCAATATTACTACAGCATCAAAGTCACTGCATTTCTTATCTTCAAACTTTACAATAAGAGGGTAAAGTAAAATATCTTTTGTTGGGCTAATTGATAGAAAATAAATTATTAAAGCTGAAAAAATTAAAAACCTTTTGATTAATTTTTCTTTTGTCAAAAAAGCTAATATCAAATTGATTAAAATAAAAACACCTGGTGGTATCAAAAAATATGTAATAAATTTCTTTACAATAAACATATTATAAAATTTTTATATTTTCTACACCTGGGATAGATTTAATCTTAGTTATTAATCTATTAAGCTGATTTTTATCATTAACTTCAACACTAAATACCTGTCTTGCTTTCCCCTTCATTATTGGTCTTGCAGAGAACTCAACAATGTTTATACCCATATCCTTTATCACATTTGCAATTTCACTCAGTATTCCAGGTCTATCCTCAGTAATAGAATCAATTTTAACAGACATTTTAAAATTTTTATCCACATTCCACTGAACATCAATTACTCTGTTTTCATCAATTGCTATGTTTTTAAAATTCTTACAGTCTTCTTTATGGACAACAATCCCTCTTCCTCTTGTGATATACCCTTTTATCTTATCACCTGGCAACGGTTTGCAACATTGAGCAATCTTTATCATCATATCTTCAATACCGTCTATTATGAAAGGATCTTTTCTATGTGTTCTCTTTGATATCTGAGGAGTTGTAGTCTCATCTTTTTTTGAAAAAAGATGCACTACTTGCTTAGGAGAAAGCCTGCCATACCCTACAGATTTTATTAAATCATCATAATCTCGTAAGCTAAATTTTTCTAATATTTTATTCAAATTGCTTTTATCTTTTACAATATCATCAAAAACAAGATTATTCTCTTTAAATATTTTGTCTAAAAGTTGCTTACCAATCTCCAAAGCTTTATCTTCTTCTTTCTTGCGCAAATAACTTCTTATTCTAGTTTTTGCTCTATTTGTTTTGACAATATTCAACCAATCTCTACGAGGCTCTTGATTTGGAGATGTTAAAATTTCAACCTTTTCACCATTTTTCAACTTATACTTTAGAGATACCATCCTTCCATCAACTTTTGCTCCTACACAACGATGCCCCACTTCTGTATGTATTGCATAAGCGAAATCAATAGGTGTAGAACCAACTGGCAACTCTACAATATCCCCATTTGGAGTAAAAACATAAATCTGTATTGGCAATACATCCTCTTTTAATGCCTCTACAAACTCTTTTGGATCTTTGAGATCTTTCTGCTCTAAAAGTTGTCTCAGCCAAATAAATGTAGTATCCTCTTTAGGATCAAATACTTTACCCTCTTTATACTTCCAGTGAGCAGCAATACCCTCTTCTGCTATTCTATGCATTTCATAAGTTCTAATTTGAAATTCAACCTTCATACCTCTTGGACCAATTACTGTAGTATGTAAAGACTGATACATATTAGATTTTGGCATAGCTATATAATCTTTAATCCTCCCCTGAATTGGCTTCCATAGATTGTGAATAATCCCCAACACCGCATAGCATTCACCCACAGTGTTAACCAACACTCTTAAAGCAAGCAAATCATAAATTTCATCAAAAGATGTTTTTTTACGTATCATTTTAGTATATATACTATAAAAGTGCTTAGGCCTTCCAGTAACCTCTGCTTTTATCCCTTCTTTCTCTAAAACTTCTTTAACTATATTGATAACCTCTTTTAAATACTGCTCCCTTTCACTTCTTTTAAGTTTAACTTTATTATAAATGTCATAATAAGCTTCAGGATTTAAAATTCTAAAAGATAAATCTTCCAGCTCCCACTTTATCCATGCAATACCTAACCTATGAGCAAGTGGAGCATATATTTCAAGAGTCTCCTTTGCTATCCTTTTCTTCTTTTCTTCAGGGAGAAAATTTATTGTCCTCATATTATGGAGTCTATCTGCAAGCTTTATAACAATAACTCTGATATCCTTAGACATGGATATCAGCATTTTTCTAAAAGCTTCAGCTTGCTTCTCTTCGTGAGATTTAAAATTTATCTTTCCAATTTTTGAAACACCATCAACTAAAAAAGCTACATCCTCACCAAATAGGTTTACAAGCTCTTCATAGGTAGCATCTGTATCTTCTAAAGTATCATGCAAAAGCCCAGCAACCACGGTATCAAGATCCATATTCATTTCAGCTAATATGTAAGCCACATTTAATGGATGAGAAAGGTATGGTTCTCCACTTTTTCTAAGCTGGCCTCGATGCTTTGTTGCTGCATATACATAAGCCTTGTGAAGTTTTTCAAGATCAGTAATACCATTTTTAACAAGCTTTTCTTGAATATCTAATAATCTGACGGTTTTTTTATCTTCAGGCATATTATGCTCTTTTAAAATCCTTAATCTTCAATAATATCGATCTATCCCCAAACCACTGATTAATTTCTGGGGTGAATAAAATATCAAATTTATCATAATTTTTCAAAAAATATTTATATTCTTTCATATTATAACCAACAATCTCAAAAATATACCCATCTTTTTCAACAAAACCACGAACATGGCTTCTATCCCTACCTGTAAAACCAAACTGCTGGTACTTTCTAACCCTTTTTAAACAAAAAACAGGTTCAGGATTTCCTTGTCCAAAAGGTTTCATTCTCTCTATCCAGTTCATCAAATCCATATTAATATCTTTGGGCTCTACAATTGCATCTATCACAATAGAAGACTTTTCAGAACCTACATCTCTATATTTCCTTACCAACTCATGAAATCTTTTTTGTAATACCTTAATATCTCTTTCATAAAGCTGTAATCCAGCAGCATATTTATGCCCTCCAAATTTCAAAAAAAGATCCGACAGCTCTTGTAAACAATCATATAGATGGAAATCAGATATACTTCTTGCAGAACCTTTCCCTATTCCGTTTTCCACTGAAATCACAATGGTTGGTTTATTATATTTTTCTGCAACTCTTGAAGCCACTATGCCAATAATCCCAGGATGCCATCTATCTGAAAATAAAACCATTCCTGCATATTTATTTGCAAGTCCTAATTTTTCAATTTTATTAAAGGTATCATTTAATATTTTCTTTTCCATTTCTTGACGATATCTATTTTCTATATCTAATTCTTCAGCAAGCCATCTTGCTTCATTTTTATTTTTAGTAATTAATAATTTTACCCCTCTATCGCTTTCCCCCAATCTTCCAACAGCATTTATTCTTGGTGCTAACACATAGCCAACATGGGATACTTCAATGTTAGTATTCAAAAGCCCTGTAACACGCTTTAGCTCTTGTAATCCGATCCTAACATCTTTCTTAGATAAAACTTTTAGTCCATGTTTTACAAAGATTCTATTTTCATCAACCATAGGAACCACATCTGCAATTGTCCCAAGAGCCACTATATCAAGATATTTTTTCAAGTTGGGTATCTTATCTTTAAAAAAATTATTTAAAGATAAAGAATATCTCAAAGCCATTATAAACTTAAATGCTACACCAACACCTGATAGATGTTTAAACTTATACTCATCTCCAGGTTGTAAAGGGTTTAGGATGCTGTGAGCTTCAGGTAAACTTTCAAGAGGCTTATGATGATCTGTTATGATTACATCCATACCAATGTTTTTCGCAAATTTTATTTCATCTAATGCCGTTATTCCACAATCAACTGTAATTAATAACTCAACACCTCTAGCTCTCAGTTCATTGATAGCCTCTTTATTTAAGCCATACCCTTCTTCAATTCTATTTGGGATATAATAACCCACATTTGCTCCTACTTCTTTTAAAAAGAGGTAGATAAGTGCAGTTGAAGTAACACCATCAACATCATAATCGCCATATACACAAATCTTTTCACCAGAAATGATAGCTTCATAAACCCTTCTTACAGCTTTTTCCATATCTTTCATATGAAAAGGGTTTTTAAGACTCTGCAAAGGTGTATTGAAAAAAGCGTGCAGATCATCAGATGTTAGTATCCCTCTTTTAAACAAAGTTACACCGATAGGTAGAGGTAGTCGCCACTTATCAATAAGATCAAAGAGTTTCTCAATATTTACCTCTTCAATCAGCCATTTATATTTTACTGTTTCACCTATTTCTTTAAGCATATCCCTTCATCTTCCCTTTAGATATTATGATATAGATATTTACCTTCTAAATCAATAAGATTATCATAATAGGCTTTTGCTACAATTAAAACATCGATTATTATTAATTTTCATGCCTTGCAAAGATTGAAAAATCAGACCTTTATAATTTACCAAATTAATTTTATACAACTACTACTGTCCAATTATTATATAACTACCTTGAGCTAATAAATTTCTGAAAAAAAAGAGTGCTTATGACATAAACACTCTTTTATATACTTAAAAAAAATTTTTACCTCTAATCAGTTTTACTGATTAGCACCACAACACTTTTTATATTTTTTCCCACTTCCACAAGGGCATGGATCATTTCTACCAACCTTAGGAGTGGCACGTTTTATAGGTTTCTTCTTCTCCTCTTTAGGTTGCTCATCACTAAAAATATCCCTTCTCTCTTCCTTAATATTTTTCTCTTCCTGTTTCAATTCAAGTTCTTCATCCCTTTCAACTTGAACATGAGACAAAAATTCAACAAATTCAAAAGATATCCTATTCATCATATCCATAAATAGGTTATAAGATTCCCTTTTGTATTCGATAAGTGGATCTTTTTGACCGTATCCTCTTAACCCAACAGAATCTCTTAGATAGTCCATATTCAATAAATGTTCCTTCCATCTATTATCAAGAATGTTAATAAGCAAAAATCTTACAAACCCATAATAATGCTCACCAATTTCATTTTTCTTCATCTCAATTTTTTCATTTATTTTTTGCAAAATAACCTTTTTATCCTCATCAATATCCTTTTTAGATTGCCTATCCGTTAAATCTATTTTGATATCAAAAATCTTCTCAATACTCTTTGCAAAACTTTCAAAATCAGGATCATCCGGAGCATCAATAAACTCTTTTATTAAACCATCAAGGACATTTTCAATATGTTCGTTGACAATGTCATCAAGATCTTTCCCTTCTAAAATTGTCCGTCTCAAAGTGTAAACGACCTGTCTTTGTTGATTCATAACATTGTCATATTCTAATAAATGCTTTCTTATTTCAAAGTGCATCGCCTCTACTTTTTTCTGAGCATTCTCAATCGCCCGAGAAATTAGAGGATGTTCTATTGGCTCGCCCTCCTTCATACCCAATTTGTTCATTATCGCAGAAATTTTATCAGAGCCAAAAATCCTGAGTAAATCATCTTCTAAACTTAGAAAGAAACGTGAAGACCCTGGATCACCCTGCCTACCGGCTCTACCTCTTAACTGATTATCAATTCTTCTTGATTCATGTCGTTCAGTACCAAGAATATGCAAGCCACCAAGCTCTGCAACACCAGGCCCAAGTTTGATATCCGTACCCCTTCCAGCCATATTTGTTGCTATTGTAACTGCTTTTTTTTCACCAGCCTTTGCAACAATCTGGGCTTCTCGCTCATGATATTTTGCATTTAAAACTTCATGTGGTATCCCTTTTTTCCTAAGAAGTTTGCTTAAATATTCAGATTTTTCTATAGAAGTAGTACCTACAAGCACAGGTCTACCAATAGAATGCATTTCTACAATCTCATCCACGATGGCATCATACTTCTCTTTTGCAGTTCTATAAATCACATCAGGAAAGTCTTTTCTTATCATCGGTTTGTGAGTAGGTATAACAATTACATCAAGACCATAAATTTCTCTAAACTCCTGCGCTTCTGTAGCCGCTGTACCAGTCATACCTGCAAGTTTCTCATACATCCTAAAATAATTTTGAAATGTAATAGATGCTAACGTTTGATTTTCACTTTCAATCTCTACACCTTCTTTTGCTTCCAAAGCCTGATGCAACCCTTCTGAGAATCTTCTACCAGGCATTAATCTACCTGTAAATTCATCAACAATAATAACTTTTCCATCCTGAACCACATAATCAACATCCCTTTTGAAAAGAGCATGAGCTTTAAGGGCGTTATTTACAAAATGAAGAGTATCAACATGCCTTACATCGAAAAGATTATCTATATTTAATGCTTTTTCTATCTTGTTAATACCAGAATCTGTTAACTTAACTGTTCTGCTTTTCTCATCAACGGTATAATCTTCATCCTTTTTTAAAACTCGAACCACTCTATCTATTTCATAATATTTATCAGTTCTTTCATCTGTAGGTCCGCTTATAATTAATGGAGTTCTTGCTTCATCAATCAATATACTATCAACCTCGTCAACTATTGCATAATGAAGGTCTCTTTGAACATAATCATTTATATCATACTTCATATTGTCTCTTAAATAATCAAAACCAAACTCATTGTTTGTCCCATAAGTAATATCAGCCTGATAAGCGGTTTTTCTATCGCACTCCACAAGTTTTGTTGTAAACTTTTCTTTATTATCCCATTCTACCAAATAAGATATTTCGTGCTGTATAACACCCACGGTTAAACCAAGAAAGAGATAAATTGGGGCCATCCACATGGCATCACGTCTTGCAAGGTAATCATTAACAGTAACCAAGTGAGCACCTTTTTCAGTTAAAGCATTTAAATACAATGCTAGGGTTGCTACAAGGGTTTTACCCTCACCAGTTTTCATCTCAGCAATTTTGCCTTTATGTAATACATAACCACCTAATATCTGAACATCGAAATGTCTCATATTCAAAGTTCTTTTACTAACTTCTCTAGTAACGGCAAAAGCATCAACTAAAATATCATCGAGAGTTTCACCGTTTTGAAGCCTTGATTTAAACTCATCCGTTTTTTTACTGAGCTCTTCATTAGATAAAGCTTGTATTTCAGGCTCTTTTGCGTTTACCTTTTCAAGTATAGGTCTTATTTTTTTTAGATATCTATCGTTATAAGAACCAAAAAGTTTTTTCGTTATAAATTCAATCATCTCACGCTCCTTTTGACATTATCCATCTTTTCCATTCTAGCAACAAGCCAGTATATTAAACCGAGAATAAAAATCGATGCAAGGACAAATATAGTTCCACTACCTGTTACTTCATGTTTTAAGGTTAATATAAGTAAGTCCCTTATAAACGCTATCAACGCTACCCCTATAAAAACACTTATTTTAAACTTCCCACCTTTTAATAGTTGTATTTCGGTATGTAAAAGTTCAATTAAAACCCATAAAATAAGTAAAGATCCCAGTGCTGTGATGAGCAATTTTCCACTTGAATGAGTATAAGCATCTACTAATTCTGTAAAAAATAATATTGTAGCATTAATAGTCAAAATCACTAATATCAAAACCAGCAATGAGTTCATAAAAAACATAAAACGCTCACTAAATGAGATAACCATCTCTCTTAGGGAAAATATAGATGTAAATTTTTTTATCTGTTCATCATGGTACGCCATATTCATTATCATTGCATTCATATCTATAGCCTTATGAACACTGATTAACACCTCTTTTCTTTTATAATCATCACTTAAAATCAAAAATATTTTTTCATGAAACCACCTTCTTAAAAAGCTAAACATCACATTTATAGCAGTTTCTTCTATTTTCAAATCGACATGCTTTTGACTTGCATTTATTAAAAATGTAAAATATTCGTTTGTAAAATCTGCGTTGAAAAAACGATCATACCAAACTTTGAGTTTATCTTTGTGAACTTCAAATTTTTCCTTTTCTATTCGCTCACTAAAATCAAATTTTTTATCCATATAATTATAAAAATCGTTCACAAAATCATCTTTAAACTTTAACATATCTTCTTTAATAGATCTAATATGCTCTATATCTTTTTTACTTAGTTCATAAAGAGGCGTAATCTTACGTAGGTTCATTGAAACCTCAAAAAGTTTATTTATTTTTATTAATTTTATTGTAAAATTTATATAGTATTTTATACTATTAAAGCAAGAGATTATTTTAGGGGATAAACTATGAGAACAGCTACATTAGAAAGAAAAACTAAAGAAACTGAAATAAAACTCACTATAAACCTCGATGGTAAAGGTGAATATGAAATAGAAACAGAAGTAGGCTTTTTTAACCATATGTTAGAGCTTTTCACACATCATTCAGCTATAGATTTGAAATTGAAAGCAAAAGGGGACACCCATGTAGATTATCATCATTTAGTAGAAGATGTGGGCATCCTTTTGGGAAAAGCGTTCTATCAGGCTTTGGGAGATAAAAAAGGTATAAATAGATACGGTTTTTCATTAATTCCAATGGATGAGGCATTAGTTGAGACCGCTATCGATTTCTCTGGAAGACCTTTTTTGGTATTCAATGCAGAATTTTATACTGAAAAAATTGGTGATTTTCATACAGAGTTGATAGAAGAATTCTTTCAAGCATTTACAAAAAATGCAAAAGTAACATTACATATAAATAAAAGGGATGGGAAAAATTCTCATCATATTGCAGAAGCTATCTTTAAAAGTTTTGCGAGAAGTGTCAAAGAAGCGATAAAAATAAATAACGATAAAATTTCATCAACAAAAGGGGTGTTAGAATAAATGATCGCTATAATAGATTATAACTCTGGTAACGTAAGGAGTGTTCAAAAAGCCTTTGAGTATGTAGGGTTTGATGCCATAATTACAAATGATAAAGAAAGAATAGATAGTGCAACACATATTGTATTACCTGGTGTTGGAGCTTTCGGAGATTGTTACAAAAACCTTGTGAATTTAGATTTAGTAGAAGTAATCCATGAAAACATTAAAAAGGGGAAACCTTTTTTAGGTATTTGTGTTGGGATGCAATTATTATTTGAGAAAAGTTTCGAATTTGGAATTTTTGAAGGGTTGGGCTATTTCAATGGTAGTATAAAAAAATTTCCTGAAGATATAGTTAAAGATGGCAAAAAGATACCTCATATGGGTTGGAATACAATAAATATCTTAAAATCTCATCCAATTATAAACGGATTGAAAAACGGTTCTTATTTTTATTTTGTTCACTCTTATTCTGCTCCAGTAATTGAAGATACTATAGCCACCTGCAATTACGGAATTGATTTTACAGCCATAACCGCAAAAGACAATATTGTTGCTACTCAGTTCCACCCAGAAAAAAGTGCTGAAAACGGTTTAAAAATAGTCAAAAATTTTGGGGAATGGAAATGTTAGTAATACCTGCTATAGATATTTTAGAAGGGAAAGTTGTGAGGCTAAAGCAAGGGGTAATGAAAGACTCAACAAAATATTTCGATAATCCTTTAGATGTTGCAAAAATGTTTCAGGACTTAGGAGCAAAACGAATCCATATTGTTGATTTAGATGGCGCAAAAGAAGGGACTACGGTTAATTTTGATATAATATCAAAAATCGTACAAAATACCAATCTTGAGATTGAGGTTGGTGGAGGTATAAGGAATTTTGAAAAAGCTGAAAAATATTTTAATTTAGGGATAAACTATATAATTATAGGCACTGCAGCTATAAAAAACAGAGAATTTACTAAAGAAGTTATCAATAAATATGAAAATCGAGTTATATTAGGCTTTGACTGTAAAGATGAAAATGTAGCAACAGATGGTTGGTATGAAAAAAGCGATGTGACAATCTTTGAAATTATCGATTATTATAAACGTCTCAAACCTCATGCTTTAATATATACAGATATCAGTAGAGACGGTATGCTAACCGGCTTAAACTTTGATATGTTGAAGAAATTAGCTAATTATTCTGAAATACCAATAATTGCGTCTGGAGGTGTAAAAGGGATAGAAGATATAATAAGACTTCAAGAAATACCTCGTATTTACGGATGTATTGTCGGTAAAGCCTTTTATGAAGGAAAAATAGATTTAAAAGAAGCTTTTAAATTACAAAATTAAGGAGTTTTTATGCACAAATTTTTAAAATGGATAGCAACAGGTTTTAATGTGGGTTTTGTTCCAAACGCTCCAGGAACATTTGGAACTCTTGTTGCAATCCCAATAGTTTTAATCACATTAAATTTTTCAATTTTTTTCAAGTTTTTGCTATTCATTGCAATGTTTATCATCGGTATAATTGCAAGCGAATATTATCAACACTATTACGAAAAAGAGGATCCTGCTGAAGTAGTGATAGATGAAATAGTTGCTTATTATTTCATAATGATTTTTGTCCCTTATAATTTATTAAATCTTATACTTGCCTTTTTCATTTTTAGATTTTTTGATATTCTTAAACCTTACCCCATCAAAAATGTTGAAAACAGTGTAAAGGGTGGGGTTGGAATTATGTTAGATGATATTTTGGCTGCAATCTACACTCTTATTATTATTTTGGTATTGAGGCTATTTATATGAATTGTGCAATATTTGCCATTGGAAACGAAATTTTAGAAGGTAGTATTACCGACACTAACTCTACTTATCTGGCAAAACATCTCACAGATTTAGGGTTTAAAATAGTTGAAATAAAGGCTCTACCTGATAATAAAGAGATTCTTGTAGATAATTTTACTTATGCACTAAAAAATTATGATCTCACAATTACCACTGGTGGACTCGGACCAACTTTTGATGACCTCACTGCTGAAACAGTAGCTTTAGCTGCAAATAGAGAATTTATATTTTATGAAGATGTTTACAAATCGATAGAAAATAAATTGGCTGTAAGAGGGGTCAAAATAAAAGAAAGCCACAAACATCAAGCTTACTTACCTAAAGATGCCATACTTTTTCAAAACGATAAAGGAACAGCTGTTGGTTTTTGTGTTGAAAACAGTGGAAGTTTGATAATTTCTTTACCAGGTATACCTTATGAAATGAAACATATGTTTGAAAATTATGTTGTCCCTTTCTTAAAAAATAGATTCGATTTAAAACCTATTTACAAAAAGGATTTAAAATTTATTGGTATCCCAGAATCTGATGTAGATGAGGCAATCATCAATACAGAGAAAAGCGATGATACAGAAGTCATTATCAATACTTCAAAAGGTATGATCATAGTCAGAATCAGAAGTTATAATTATGAAAAGCTTATGGCATTTGCTGAAAAATTAAAGGATAAATTAAACAAATTCTATTTTGGTGAAGATGATGACACTTTAGAATCAGTCATTTTAAAAAAGCTCATTGCTAAAAATATTACAATTTCCACAGCTGAAAGTTGCACAGGTGGCCTTATCGCTAAAAAATTAACAGATATTCCTGGTAGCTCAAAATCATTTTTAGGAAGTATCGTTTCCTATAGCAACGACGCAAAAAATAATATTTTGAATGTATCAAAAGAAACGCTGGAAAAGTTTGGCGCCGTCAGTGAAGAATGCTGTAAAGAGATGCTAACAGGTTGCAAAAAAATCTTCAATAGTGACATTGTCATTGCTACTACGGGCATTGCTGGGCCTGATGGAGGGACAAAAGATAAACCTGTAGGTACAGTTTTTGTAGGGATCAATATGAAAGATAAAGTTTTCATTAAAAAATATCTATTTAATGGTGACCGTGAAGCCATACGTGAAAGAACTGCTAATATTGCTTTTCGTAATCTATTGGAGCTTTTGAGTGAATGAAAATCTAAGACTTTTTATCGCAGTAAAATTTGATAATAAAGTAAACTCATTAGTAGAAAAGGTTACAAATAGCATCAAAGATTATGCAAAGATTAAACCTGTTGCTATAAATAATCTCCACGTCACTTTGGCCTTTTTAGGCTCACAGCAAAAAACTTATGTAAATAAAATAACCAATTGCCTTGATGCTATAAAATCTAAACCTATAACAGTTTATTTTGATAAATTCTCTTTTTTTGAAAGAAATAGCTCACCTACAGTCTTCTTTTTAAACGGATTTTCTGAAGAACTTGCTAATCTCACAAAAAACTTAAGAAACTGCCTAAAAAAAAATCGTATAACTTTCGATAATAAAAAATTTATAATACATCTAACAGGAGCAAGAATAAAAACTGTGTTTAACAAAAAACGCTTATATGATTTTATAGATAAAATAAATGAAAATTTTAAAAAGATATCATCTCAGGTAAATGAAATCACACTATTTCAAAGTACGCTTACAAAAGAAGGTCCAATTTATTCACCACTTTATATAAAAAAATTATCCCAGGAGGAAACAGATGGATGAAAATAAGAAAAAAGCTTTAGAGCTCGCAATGAGCAAAATTGAAAGAGATTTTGGTAAAGGCGCAGTTATGCGACTTGGTGATAAAGCGATAGAAAAGCCGCCAGTAATACCTACAGGTGCTTTATCCCTCGACATTGCACTTGGAGTAGGTGGTATTCCAAGAGGTAGAATAACCGAAATATATGGTAGTGAATCAAGTGGTAAAACAACTGTTGCTTTACATGTTATCGCAGAAGCTCAAAAAATGGGTGGGGTAGCTGCATTTATAGATGCAGAACATGCACTGGACCCTGTCTATGCAGAAGCAATCGGAGTGAATACCGACGAACTTCTCATCAGCCAACCGGATAGCGGTGAAGCTGCTTTAGAAATAGCTGAAACTTTAGTCAGAAGTGGAGCTGTAGATGTTGTGGTAGTAGATTCTGTGGCCGCTTTAACTCCAAAAGCAGAAATTGAAGGGGATATGGGTGATGCCCATATGGGCCTTCAGGCAAGACTTATGAGTCAGGCACTTAGAAAATTAACTGCTATTGTTAATAAATCAAAAACTGCTCTGATATTTATAAACCAAACAAGACAAAAAATAGGAGTAATGTTTGGCAATCCAGAAACCACAACAGGTGGAAATGCTTTAAAATTTTATGCTACAATTAGAATAGAAATTAGAAGGACATCTTCATTGAAAGATAAAGATCAGGTTGTAGGTAATCAGGTTATCTGCAAAGTAGTAAAAAATAAAGTGGCTCCACCATTTAAGCAAGCAGAATTTGATATATTATTTGGAGAAGGGATCTCTAAAGAAGGCGTACTAATTGATATGGGGATAAAAGAAGGGTTAATAAACAAAGCAGGTGCTTGGTTTAGCTATGGGGATATAAGGCTCGGACAAGGTAAAGAAAATGCAAGGAGCTATCTAAAAGAACATCCTGAAATAGCTCAAGAGATAGAAGAAAAAATCAGATCAAAATATGGGTTAGCAGAAAACATATCTGGAGAGAATAAATCATGATCCCTTTAAATGAGGTTTTGAAAAAAGCTATACAAAAACGCGCTTCAGATATTCATTTTAAACCGGGTAAACCACCTGTTTTTAGAATTGACGGTGAATTAATGCCCCAACCTGAATTTAACAAATTAACACCTGAAGATACATTGAAAACTGTTGCAGCAATTATGCCAAATCAGATTAAAGCAAAATTTAAAGAAACCCACGAAGCAGATTTCTCTTATAGTGCTAAAGGGCTAGGTAGATTTAGGGTAAATGCTTACATCCAAAGAGGATCTGTAAGTATAGTCATGAGATCCATACCTGTGGAAATACCTAATATTGAAGAGTTAAATTTGCCAGAAGTGATCAAAAAAATAGCATTAGAAGATAGAGGGTTGGTACTTGTTACAGGGACAACTGGTAGTGGTAAATCTACAACTCTAGCTGCAATGATTAAGCATATAAACGAACATAAAAGTGTAAATATCATAACAATTGAAGACCCCATAGAATTTTTACACAAAGATGTAAAAGCTCTTATTTCACAAAGAGAAGTGGGGACAGATACCACTTCTTTCTATGAAGCATTAAAAAGGTCTTTAAGACAGGACCCCGATGTTATACTTGTGGGTGAAATGAGAGACTTAGAAACTATAGAAACATCAATATTAGCTGCAGAAACAGGCCATCTCGTTATGTCAACTCTACATACCATAGATGCTCCAGAAACAATAAACAGGATAATCTCGGTATTCCCCCCTTATCATCAAAGGCAGGTTAGAATGCAACTTGCTTCAATTTTGAAAGCTGTAATTTCAATGAGGCTTATTCCAAGAGCTGATGGAAAAGGTAGAGTCCCTGCTGTTGAAGTTCTTATAAACACACCAACAATCAGAGAATGCATTATAGATAAGGAAAAAACCCATCTTATAAATGATTATATTGAAAAAGGGCGCGATGTTTACGGTTCTCAATCCTTCGACCAATCACTGTTTGATCTATATAGTAAAGGATTAATCACATTTGATGAAGCAATCAGAAGAGCTAAAAGACCAGATGATTTCAAGCTCAAAGTAAAGGGTTTTACCAGTGATACCGGATTAGATTGGGATGATAGTAATGAAAAAGAGGAGTAGCACACCTGAAAAGTATATTTTTAATTTATTAGCTAAAAAAGATTATACAAAATATGAGTTAACCCAAAAATTAAAAAACAAATTTGGTATAAATACAGAAGAAATTAATAACATATTGCAGAGATTAGAAGAGTTACAGCTAATAGATGACAATAGATTTAAATATAGATTTATATTAAACAAGTTATTAAATGGGGATGGTCCTTACTTAATCCAACAAAAGCTCCAACAAAAAGGGATTTCTGTAGAATTAAACGATATCGAAGATATAGCTATTAAAGAGGGTATATCGTTAGAAAAAAATGCTAAAAATTTAATTTTGAAGAAAACTTCTTTAATAAATGAAACAGATAGATTAAAATTAAAAAAAAAAACTTTTTGAATTTTTGATAAGAAAAGGGTATGAATACCAACTCGCTAAAAAAATAGTTACGGAGGTAATAGATGAAAGTAATTTTTCTTAAAGATGTAAAAGGGGTAGCAAAAGCTGGCGAAATAAAAAATGTAAAAGATGGTTATGCTAGAAACTTTTTATTTAAGAAGAACCTTGCTGTAGAAGCAACTCCCGCTAATATAAAAAAGTTAGAAGAGAAAAAACTCAGGATGCAAGAAGCAGAAATACAAAAGCAACAAGATGCTGAAAACTTAGCAAAAAAACTAAACGAAGTAGTAGTAAAACTTTCCAAAAAAGCTGGAGAAAATGGGAAACTTTTTGGAGCTGTAACAGCTGCTGAGTTAGAAGAAGAGCTAAATAAGCTTGGTATTAAAATAGATAAAAAACAGATAGACTTACAAGAACCTATCAAACAAACTGGTGAATATAATGTTAAGATAAACTTATACAAAAAAATAAAAGGTGAATTTAAGGTTATAGTAGATGCAGAAAACTAATTTTAGAACCCCTCCTCACAACTTAGAAGCTGAGCAAGGGGTATTAGCCTCAATACTTATAGACGAAAAAGCTCTCGATAAAGTTATACACCTTTTAAATGCTGATGATTTTTATCATCCTGCTCATAAACTAATATTTTCAACATTAATTAAATTAGCTCAAGAAAACAAACCTTTAGACATAGTAACACTGATATCTAAGCTAACAGATGAAAACAAAATTGAAGAAGCTGGTGGAATAGATTATATCAGCTCACTTACAGATATCATACCAAATGCTGCCAATGTTGGATACTATGCGACAATAGTAAAAGATAAAGCATTACTTAGAAATTTAATCGAAATAAGTGGTAAAATAAGTTCAAAAGCATATGAATTTTCTGGTGACATCACTGAACTATTAGATGAAACAGAAAAAGAGATTTTTAAGTTAGCAGAATATAAGTTAAAGGGTGATATTCGACCACTTTCTGAACTTATATCCGAAAGTTTTGAGCTCTTACAAAACCTATACGAAAAAAAAGAAGATATTATAGGTATTCCATCAGGTTATACAGATCTGGATAAATTAACAAACGGTTTTCAAGACTCTGATTTAATAATTGTGGCTGGTAGACCCGGTATGGGTAAAACTGCTTTTGCTTTAAATATAGCACTAAATGCAAGCTATCGATTTGATAAATCTATTGCAATCTTTTCATTAGAGATGTCAGCAAATCAGCTTGTCCAAAGGTTACTTGCTACTGAGGCCAAAATAGAGTCATCAAAACTCAGAAGCGGTAAACTAAACATGGAAGAGTGGAACAGACTTGCCTCAGTCGGGGGGGAATTAAATGATTTAAAACTTTTTATTGATGACACTCCAGCTATTTCTGTTATGGAACTTCGAGCAAAATGTAGAAGATTAAAAAAAGAACATGGTCTTGATATGGTGATAGTGGATTACCTACAACTTATGTCAGGAAGTAACGTAGATTCGAGAGAGCAGCAAATATCAGAAATTTCTAGATCTTTAAAAGCTCTTGCTAAAGAGCTTAATATACCTGTCATTGCATTATCACAGCTCAATAGAAGTGTAGAAAATAGAAGTGACAAAAGACCACAACCATCAGATCTTAGAGAATCTGGAGCAATAGAACAGGACGCTGACCTAATAATATTTTTATATAGGGATGAGGTCTATCATAAAGATAGTAAATTTCAAGGGCTATGTGAAGTTATTGTTGCAAAACATAGAAATGGGCCTACAGGCAGTGTATATCTTGCCTTTCTTAAAGAATTTACAAGGTTTGAAAATGCAGAGCTCAGGACTGTATAGATTTGTATACACTTTTTACATTTTCATGTTTATGGTTTTATACACCACAAAAATACTAAAAATCGACAACTATATTTTAGCTGAATTATCAATGTTTTATTTATTATCGATATTTAACTTGACTATGGCACCATCTTTGCTATAAGTAGTTTGGTTTTTTTGGAGGTAAATATACAATGTATCAAACAACAATAAAAGATAAATTGATTTTTAGTGGTAAAGGGTTACACTCTGGAAAGTTCGTTAAAGCTGTTGTTTATCCAGCTTTGCCAGATAACGGGATAACAATAAGAAGGGCTGATATCCCTGGGAGTGAACCAATAAAATTAAACCCTTACAATGTTGTATCTACCGTTTTAGCAACAACTGTAAACTGTGGAAATTATAAAATTGCCACTGTAGAGCATATTCTCTCTGCAGTTTATGGGCTTGGGATAGATAATATTCATATTGATGTTTATGGTGAAGAGCTACCAATATTGGATGGAAGTGCAGCTGCTTTTGTAGATCAATTTATAAATGTAGGAATAAAACAGCTTAAAAAGAAAAGAAAATATCTTAAATTTACAAAAAGGATAAGAATCGAAAAAGGGGACAAATGGATAGAGCTCATCCCTTCTCGTTATTTCAAAGTAACTTTTGGGATTAATTTTGACAACAAATTGATAAATGAGCAGAAAAAGTTTTTAACTCTTACTCCTGAAACTTACGCAAAAGAGGTTGCAAAAGCTAGAACTTTCGGATTTAAAAATGAAGTTGAAATGTTATGGAAAATGGGATTAGCAAAAGGTGGTTCTTTAGAGAATGCAATAGTTATCGATAAAGATAAAATCTTAAATGAAGATGGTCTAAGATACAACGATGAATTTGTAAGACACAAGATTTTAGATTTAATAGGTGATATTTCCTTAATTGGTTATAGATTTTATGGTCATATCAGAGCATATAAATCAGGACATGAATTAAATAATTATTTTGCAAAGACTTTATTAGAATCAAAAAGCTGCTATAAAGTAGTAGAGCTAGACGAACAATACAACTTTAATCCATATAAATCATTAGTTTTAGAACCACAGGGGACATAAAAATTATTTGGGAGCCTTGCTCCCACCTTTATATTCTTAATTCAAAATAAATGTTTTTTCTCACTAAATTGCTTATCTAGCATTCACAACGACTAATTTTCTAGTCATTGCGCGCAACAAAAGTTACCAAAGCAATATAGCAATAACAGTTCAATTATAAATATATTAAACTTTTGTGTGGCACCTTGATCCTTTTATTCAGTAATCCAAAAATAATTTTTTATATATTTAATTTTTTATTGACTTTTTATAACTTGGGTGTTACCAACAAAAGCAAAGGTAACACTACGTTGGGGGGATAAAATGAGATTATTTATGCTTCTATTAATTACCCTATTTTCACTAAACGTTTATGCGCATTTTCAGGTGATCTTGCCAGATAATGACATTATTTCTTCATCAAAATCATCTAAAGTGAAGTTAAAATATCTTTTTATGCACCCATTTGAGCAAAACTATATGAACATGGAAAAACCTATTGATGCAGGTTTTTTCTTAAACGGTAAAAGATATTCAATCTTAAACAATCTTGTAAACGTTAAAATAAAAAGCTTTAATGCTTGGAAAACAGATTATAGAATAAAAAGACCTGGTGATTATATATTTTTTGTAATTCCGAAACCATATTTTGAACCTGCTGAGGAAAAGTTTATTCAACACATAACCAAAGTAACAGTAAACGCTTTCGGATTACAAAACGGATGGGATAAACCTGTGGGATTAAAGGCAGAAATAGTACCTCTCACCCGACCTTACGGTTTATGGGTTGGGAACTGTTTTAGAGGAATTGTTTTAAAAGATGGTAAACCAGTACCTAATGTTGACATAGAAGTAGAATTATATAATGACAAAGGGGTAAAAGCTCCAAGCGATCCTTTCATAACACAAGTTATAAAAACTGATAAAAACGGCATTTTTACTTACTCTTTCCCTTTTGCTGGATGGTGGGGGTTCTCTGCACTATTAGAAGGGGATAAACCGATTAAAAAGGATGGAAAAGAATACCCTGTTGAACTTGGGGCGGTTTATTGGTTAAAAGTTTACGAACCTAATAAGTGATAAAGTATGCATATCGCAGACGGTGTTTTAAGTAAAACAGTTGTTATAGGTGCAGATATTATAATAGCTGCACCTATAATTTTCTCTTTAATTAAAATAAGCCACAAAGAAATACCAAAAACTGCACTACTTTCCACTCTCTTTTTTATAGCATCTTTTATACATATCCCCCTTGGCCCCACATCAGTTCATTTAATTATGAATGGACTGATAGGGACTTTATTAGGCATCCATTCTGCAATAGCTATTTTAGTAGCATTATTTTTACAGTTTTTACTCTTTGGTTATGGTGGATTAACTACTTTAGGTGTTAACACTTTAAATATGTTTTCTGGTGCCCTCATTGCTTACTATATTTATAGAAGGAATAATTTAACAGGATTTTTAGCTGGTTCTTTATCTGTACTTGTTTCTTCTATAATGTTGGCATTATCTCTTGCTTTAAGTGGTAAAAACTTTTTAGAAATAGCATATTTATCTTTCCTGGCACATTTGCCTATAATGATAATAGAAGGATTAATAACCATGTTTGCATTAAATTATCTAAAAAACCAGGGGATTATTTAATATGAAAAGGATCACTTTAATAACTTTAATTTTTCTATTTTCTTTAGTCAGTATAAGTTTTGCACATAAACTAAACGTTTTCGCATATATAGAAAATGGTAAGATAAATATATCGTCATATTTTGTTGATGGCACTCCATGCAAAAATTGTACTATAACTCTTTACAAAAATAACAAAGAAATTTTTCGAGGTAAAACTAATAGTGAAGGGGAGTTATTAATAGAAAACAAATGGAATATGCCAATTAAAATAACATCAGAAGAAAGTCTTGGGCATAAAGGTGAATTCGTATTAGAAGGTGAACAAGTCAATGAAAACAAAGGATCTGAAGCTATTCACGATAATTATTCAAAAGATATTAATCTATCAATTTCACGAAAAATGATAGAAGATATAGTCAAAGCTGAAATAGAAAAATCACTAAAACCTTATAAAATATATATGGGCATTGCAACCCTTTTAGGATTTTTTGGGATATTGATGCTTTTTAAAAAAAGATGAATATTAACTTCTTGCTACTTTCTTTAATATTTTATGCTTTCACATTATCTTTTACAAAATCATTTAATTACTTACATTTACTACCTATTCTATTACTAATATTTTTCAATTTTGAAAAACTAAACATGAAAAAGTTACTGATAAATCTCATCAAGTTAAATTTATTCATCATTATGATATCCTTATCAGTTATCCTTTTCCACAAAGATTATAAAACAGCTATGTTGTTATTTTATAGAGTAAATCTTATTTTAATTTTTAACCTGATTATAATAAATAGCTTTACGAACGAAGAAATTTTTATCAACTTAATACATCTTAAAATACCTTGGAAAATAAAATCGATCTTAATATTTTCATTCAAATATATTGATATTTTATTAAAGGAAAAAGAAATACTGGATGATGCCCTTAAAATGAGGCATTTCAAAGGGAAAACAAACCTTTTTTCATATAAGATTATCGCTTTTATTTTAGGTGCATTAATCAATAGGACAATAAATAAAGCAAATCTTCTCCAGGATGCTTTGACAATGAGATATTTTAATGGAAAATTTTCTACACTAACACTATGTAAATCAGGTTGTAAAGATTATATAATTATGCTTGCAACATTCACAATATTTGTTTACGGTTTATTACCAAGATGAGCTGCTCGTTAAAATTAACAAATATAAGTTATAAAATTAATGATGAATATCTTTTTGAAAACATAAATTTTCATCTAAAACATAAAGATAAAATAGCAATTATTGGGCCAAACGGTGTAGGGAAAACAACTCTTTTAAAAATAATTTCTGGGCTTAAAAAAGCTGAAAGTGGCGAGATAGAAATTTTTCATGAAAAAATAGTTACCGAAAAAGATTTTGAACGAGCCAGAAAAAAAATCGGATTTCTTTTTCAAAATCCTGATGACCAACTGATTCTGCCAAATGTAAAAGATGATATTGCTTTCGGCCTATTTAATCTAGGCTTTGTCAAAAATACAATACAACAAAAAGTAGAAAATATGATAAATAAGTTGCAAATAAACCATCTATCTAACAAAATTACTTTTAAACTCTCAGGTGGTGAAAAAAAACTAGTGGCTTTAGCAGGTATTTTAGTATGCGAACCTGACATCTTATTGTTAGATGAACCTTCAGCTGGACTCGATAATAAAAGCATGGAAAGAATAGGGGAGATTATCAAGGAGTTAGATAAAACAGTCTTGATAGTTTCTCATAATTTAGAGTTTGTAAAACAAATCACCAGTAAGATCTACCATCTTACTCAATCTGGCTTACATGAAGTAAAAAATTTAAAATGAAGGATGTTGCACAATAGATCTATTTTTTGATATCGAAGTAGTTTTGAGATCGCTTCGTCAGCTTACGCTTCCTCGCGATGCCCCAAAATTGCTGTCATTGCGAGCGTTAGCGAAGCAATCTGAGGTGTTTAAGCAATTATTATTGTGCAACACCCTAGAGTCAATAAAGTATTCTTAAAAAGTTGTACTGATTTATTTCACTACACTTTGAACTATTTTACTTTTTTTTCTTTTTATCTTTTTTTGATTTTTTGTCCTCTTTGTATCGATCCTCGATACTACATGCAGTAGCCCCTCAGCCACCACCTTTTGAAAAACTCAAAAAAACAATAACCAGAACAAAAAGGATTAAACCAATGTATTCACTAATCCCCATTATTCACCTTCACTTTGTATTTTTCTCCATTTATCGTTAATATAACAAAAGTTTTATCTTTGTCCATCAAATTTGATCCTGCAAAATATAAATCTAGCTGTTTAGAAAAACCATCTAACTGAATATTTATTTTATTACCCAAAAACTTACCTTTTTCAAAAACAGCAATTGCTGGATAAACATCATAAGGATCTAAATTCCACTTAAGTGTTATTAGCCCCTCAGAGACGATTTCTATATCTGTAAGCAAACCCACTACATTCTCAAAACTTACAATAATAAGTTCATCTTTTTTCCCATCTTTTGTTATTTGATTTTTAAAACTAACAATATCTTTGTTAGTGTGAGAAAAGTAACTGTTAATTTTACCCGCCTGAAGATTTATATTATCATCATATTTAACAAGAACAATTTCACTATTTTCCACATTTAAGTCTCTCAACTCTTCTGGTATAACCACAATATATTTTCCATCACCCACGTTATCTTTTGAGATAGATAATGTCGCAAAGTTATCAATTATTTTAAAATAATCTATTAAATCGTATAGTATATAATTTAAAGATTCTACACTCCCAGAATATAAAGGAATTTTTGCCCCTTTTTCATTAAAAGGAAATCTTATCGTCAGACTTTTTAAAAAGTAATCCTTTTTAATTTTACTGCAATCCAGGTAAAGCATATTTAACGTTTTCTCTTCTTGTAACTCATTAGTGGACTCTACTATTTGACCTTCCAAATCGCCTTTAAACTTTAAAATGTCGCAATATTCAGATAATTTTGATGCTGTCTTTTCTGTTTTTGTTAAAACAACGCCACTTACAACCCCTTTTTTCCCTTTTAGATTCCAGGAGCCTTCAACATCTCCACTGCCTTTTATTTCAAAATCTATTCCCAGCATACAGTCGTTAAAAACCCCTTCACCACATTTTAATAAAAAAGAGATTCTGTTTTCATGTTTACTAAAATTATAGGTATTAATCAGTTTATATGAATTATCAACTTTTATAAAAACACTTTTATTTTTAGCATCAATCAAGAAGTTTTGATATAGGTTATTGTTAATTAATTTTATATAAACTAACGGATTAACATTCTTATCTTTCAAATCAATCTTTTCCAAAAAAGTTTTAGTTTTTATTAATTTATATTGCTTTTTACCTAAATCTAACTTGAGACGGAAAAAACCATTTTGATCTGTTTTGGCTACTAATCCCAAATTTTCAACTTTAATATTAACATTATCGATAGGCTTTTCTTTATAATCAAAAACATACCCATCAATTTCAATATTATTTTTTAAACTATTACCAATGTTAATCTCTTTCTTTTTTGAAATATAACCATCCTTAATAAAGGTCAAAGTTACTGTATCAGACAAATAATGTGTCAAGTTATTATAAATAAATGAATTGATGCTCTTTTCTAAATAATCTGCAAAATCAACCAAAGCAAAGCCATCATCTGATTTTATCTTAACTAAAAAATTATTCATCACAAAAAGAAGTGTATAGTTAGCATTAAATCCTTGACCAATTTTATCTGCAAAAATAACCCCTTTATCCCCTACAGCTATATCTTGTTTGTATAAGCTATTTATACTTTTCAATAAATTTTCGTATATTTCATTGGCAATTAATCCATTTTTGCAAAAATACAAATCCACATCTACTTTAAATACTTTTTTCCTTTTTATGTCCAATATTACAGTTTCATTATCACCAAAATATGTATATTTTTTGTTAAGCCTATAACATTGATTGCTTTTCTCTTCAATAAACGCCGTAGTCAGCCACCTATTTTCACCACCTTCAAGTTTTGAAATATCAGGAAATAACCTTTTAATAGGTTGGCTGTTATCTCCAAAAGCAGAGTTGAAAATTATAAGCAGTAGTAATGTTATTTTTATATAAGGTTTAATCATAACTCCCTAACTTAAATGAATATCTCACCAGCAGCGTAATCTTCGATCTGGAAAATTAAACTATTGTTTTGTCTTTTTAATGAAAGATTTACATCTGAAATACCAAAAGGGATCTCTTTTTGATACATTATTTTTATTTCTTTGATATTCTTTTTAGAAAATTCATATACTGCATCCTCAATAAATTCAAAATATACTGAATTATTAAGATGTTTATTTCTATCAAAATCCCTATATCTCAATGTGTATCTCTTCTCAAAAACAGTTTCACCATCTTTTGAAACTTTAAATTTATATATATCAGAATCCATAGAATCTACATTTTCGACGGTATATCTATTTACAATTTCATCACTCACTCTTATAGGTTTTTTCTTGTTTATATCTATCAAAAGCCAAACACTACATCCTGTAATTACAGTTTCATTATTAATAATCATTTCATAATCTCTAAAGGCAAAATACCCTTTAGCACCTTTACTCCATGTAATAAATTCATAATTTTCATATAGAGTAGGGTATCTATTTATTTTCAGATGTAATTTTTGCAAAACCCAAGTTAACCCTTTTTCAACAAAAAAATTATTGGTATAGCCCACATTATCAGAATGCAAAGTAGCTGCTTTTTGTTGTAACCTTGCAAGGGTGCTTAAAAGGATTTTATTGTTTAAATCTATATCATTGTAATTAACAGTTGAATTTATTTTGAATTTCATATTAAATTAATATATAATATTTTTATAATTTGCAACAACAAGGGATAAAAATGGACAACTTTTATTTGTACCTCTCTGACGAGTTGAAAAATGAAATAGAACTAGAGTTAAACCGG
Source organism: Deferribacter desulfuricans SSM1 (assembly GCF_000010985.1). NCBI lineage: Bacteria > Pseudomonadati > Deferribacterota > Deferribacteres > Deferribacterales > Deferribacteraceae > Deferribacter > Deferribacter desulfuricans. The sequence goes on along the minus strand of NC_013939.1, from coordinate 33,424 downwards.
TTAAAGGAAGAGTCAAACTCAAAAGCGGTTTTTTTACTAGATAAAAATGGCCAGATAATATCAAACAGTAAAAACACTGATGAATACGATAAAGACTCACTTGGAGCCTTAATTGCAGGAAATGTAGCAGCTACTGGAGGATTGGCCAAGCTGCTGGGGGAAAAAGAGTTTTCCATACTATTTCATGAAGGTGAGAATGAACATATACATATCAATTTAATAGATAAAAAATTTATTCTAGTCGTTATTTTTGATGAAAGTACCTCTTTAGGTTTGGTAAGGCTTAGAGTAAAAAAGACAATTGCAAATTTATTAAAACTTATAAACAAAATGAAAGAAAACAATAAATCTGAAAATCTTGAAGATATTTTTAGTGATATAAATGAAGAAGATATAGAAAAACTTTTTAAAGGTGAAAAATAATGTCTTTTATAAATTATTCAACCAAAGAGATTAATTGTAAAATTGTATATTATGGACCTGGTCTTTGTGGAAAAACAACAAATCTTCAATATATTTACCAGAAAACAGATCCTAAAATGCGCGGAAAGATGATTTCATTAGCGACAGAAGTAGAAAGAACATTATTTTTTGACTTTATGCCTCTAAAACTTGGTACTATCAAGGGTTTTAAACTTAGGTTTCATTTATACACAGTTCCTGGACAAATATTTTATGACGCAAGTAGAAAACTGATTTTAAAAGGTGCAGATGGAGTTGTTTTTGTAGCTGATTCACAGGTTGATAGAATGGACGCTAATCTTGATAGTTTTGATAATTTAAGAGATAATTTACAAGAACATGGATATGACCTGGATACAATCCCTTTAGTATTACAATATAACAAGCGGGATCTACCAAATATAGTGCCTGTTTCCGAATTAGAAAAAGCTTTAAATTATAGAAACGTGCCATCTTTTGAAGCAGTTGCAATAAAGGGTATTGGCGTTTTTGACACATTAAAAGCGATTGTAAAAGAGATAATATTCAAATTAAAAAAATAATTACAAATATAAAGGGTTTTATATGTCAAAAGAGATAATCATAAATTCCACGGTAAACGAGACTCGTGTGGCAATTTTGGAAAATGGGTCTGTTTCAGAAATTTATATCGAACGGCATAAAAAAAAGGGTGTTGCAGGAAATATTTACAAAGGTAAAATTGTAAAAGTTTTACCTGGTATGCAATCAGCCTTTGTGGATATTGGGCTTGATAAAGCTGCTTTTTTACATGTAGCTGACTTAACCACAGAAAATATCAACGAAGATATGCTTGTCCAATCTATTGATGAAGAACAAAACGACAAAGAACAAGAAGATGAATTTAACGGAAAACAGCATATACCCATTGAAGATATGATTCAAGAAGGGCAAGAAATAGTTGTTCAGGTGGCAAAAGAGCCAATAGGGCAAAAGGGTGCAAGATTAACAACTCACCTTACAATACCTGGGCGTTATCTTGTCTTAATGCCATATTACAACCATATAGGTGTTTCTCGAAAAATAGAAAATGAAGAAGAAAGAGAAAGATTAAAAGGGATACTAACAGAAATAAAGCCCGAAAATTTTGGTTTAATAGCTAGGACAGTAAGTGAAGGTTCAACTAAAGAGGATTTAGAATCTGACTTAGACTACCTGCTTAGAATATGGAATAAGCTATCTGAAAAGATGGATGGTGCTAATGCTCCACAACTCATATATAAAGATTTGGAACTTCTTTATAGAACATTAAGGGATATAACAACTAATGATATTTCCAAAATCATAATTGATAACAGGTCTGATTTTTTAAAACTTAAAACCTTCCAAAGGGAATATTTTCCTAATCTCGATATAGAAATAAAACTTTATGAAAACAGTATCCCCATCTTTGATTATTATAATATAGAAATAGAAATAAATAGGATGTTTGATAGGGTAGTATGGCTAAAATCTGGTGGCTATATTGTTATTGATCAGGCAGAAGCTTTGACAGTAATCGATGTGAATACTGGAAAATATGTGGGAAAACGAAATTTTGAAGAAACAATTTTAAAAACAAATTTAGAAGCAGCAAAAGAGATTGCTTATCAGTTAAAATTAAGAAATATAGGCGGAATTATTATTGTGGATTTTATCGATATGGAAAAAGATGAGCATATTGAAAAGGTATTACAAACTTTAAATCAAGAGTTCAAAAAAGATAGAGGGAAAGTAACTGTTGTTAATATTTCGCCATTAGGCCTTTTTGAGATAACGAGGAAACGGGTAAAAGAAAGTATAACAAAAGCATTAAGTGAAAACTGCCCATATTGTGAAGGTAGAGGATTTATAAAATCAAAAGTTACAGTTTGTTATGATATTTTAAGAGAAATTAGAAGAATTGCACCGTTTTATGAAAAGAAAAAAATATTTGTAGAAGCCCACTCAAGTGTCGTAGACTATATGCTAAATGATGAGAAGGAATGTCTTGATGAAATCGAATTGATGTACAATATTAATATCGAAGTTAAAGCAAACAATAATTTTCATATTGAATACTACGAAGTAATACCCCTAGAAAAATTTTAGGATTATCATGTATAAAAGAAAAGATGGCTATTATAAAAAAGCAAAACATGAAGGGTTTAGATCAAGGGCAGCCTATAAGCTGTCTGAAATCAATAATAAATACCGTATTATTAAAAAAGGGGATAAAGTTTTGGATGCAGGCTGCGCTCCAGGTGGATGGTCTCAAGCTGCGATTTCCATCGTAGGAGATAAAGGGCTTGTTGTTGGTATAGATATTTTAGATATATCACCTATTGAAGCTAAAAACTTTTATTTTATAAAAGGTAACCTTTTAGATAAAGAAACATTAAAAAAGTCAGCAGAAATATGCAAAGAGTACGATACAGTTATTTCAGATGCTGCACCTAATACAACAGGGAATAAATTAACTGATCATGTTAATAGTCTTGAGCTGGTCTCCACTGTCTTTAATTTTGCTAAAGAAGTCCTAAAACCTGAAGGTAATTTTTTGTTTAAACTTTTTGATGGTGAAGATAGAGAAGATTTCATAAAACAACTTCGAACTTCTTTTAAAAAAGTCAAAATTATTAGACCTGATGCTACGAGGAAGAATTCTTTTGAAATATATGTTGTATGTCAGGGATTTAAAAAATGAACAAAAAACACGATTTAATTGAAAAATTAAAAACAGGAGCAATTGATTCAGATACTTTTATAAAACAATTTGAACAAAATTATATATTAAAACACAATGATCTTCATATCGATTTATTTAGAAATAAACGTCTCGGCTTTGATGAAGTTATTTATGGCAAAAACAAATCAACAAATCAACTCATTGATATAATTAATCTTTATAAAAACAAAAACTTAAATTTTTTTTGCACAGGACTTCATCCTGAAAAAATAAATGAATTGGAAAAAGTTTTTCCTGATCTTTATTTTTCCAGAGAAAGTGGAACAGCAAGAAATTTTGCTTATCCTGAAACAAAAATTTCTAATTCTGTTGGGGTTATCACTGCTGGAACTTCTGATGCACAAGTAGCCTATGAAGCTATTGAAACATTAAGAGTGCTTGGTATCCCATTTGAAAAATATATAGATATTGGAGTAGCAGGTATTCATAGATTTTTGCATTATTTGGATGATTTAAGAAATCACTCTGTTTTAATTGTTATTGCTGGGATGGAGGGTGCTTTACCAAGTGTTGTTGGAGGGATATTTGCACAACCAATAATAGCAGTCCCCACATCGGTTGGTTATGGAACTGCGCTTTCAGGTTTTACTCCTCTTTTTGCTATGCTAACAAGCTGCGCTAATGGGATAACTGTAGTAAATATAGACAACGGATTTGGTGCTGCGATGGCAGCTTTTAGAATACTTCAACAAATAGAGAATAAAAATGATTGATAATATCCTTATCTTTGTATCAGGAATGATTTTGGGTGGTTTTATATATGTTCAAATCGAAAACAGAATAAAAAATAAATTAACCAGTCTAAAACGTTTTGGGCAAATTGTAACTTTTTTATCAATTATGTTTATCTCCATTAATTATCTAACATTAAAGCATATATTAATTTACGGTATTTTTACAGGAACGCTTATATTTAGCCTCATACCACAAATGATAAACAACAATATTGAAGATAAATAACTATATCCTATATTATTTTAGTAGTATAATTGGGAGGTGAAACATGAAATCTTTAGAAAATTTAAAAGAAGCTTTTGCAGGTGAAAGTCAAGCTTTCCAAAAGTATACTGCTTTTGCTAAAAAAGCTGAACAAGAAGGGTTTAAAAACATTGCAAAACTATTTAAAACAACTGCTGAAGCTGAAAAAGTCCACGCAGCAGGTCATTTAAAAGCAATGGAAGGTATCGGCTCAACTGCTGAAAACTTACAAGCAGCAATAGATGGTGAAACATACGAATATACTGAGATGTATCCTCCAATGTATGAAGATGCTGTAAAAGAGAATCATAAAGCAAAAACTATGTTTAAATTTGCTCTTGACGCTGAAAAAGTTCATGCTGAGCTTTATAAAAAAGCACTGGAAGCTGTTAAAAATGGTAAAGACCTTGATACAGACAAAATATATCTCTGCCCATTTTGTGGTTATATAGCAATTGATGAACTGCCAGAAAAATGCCCTATTTGTAACGCTGATAAATCAAAATTTATTCAAGTAGATTAACTTAATAAAGCAGACATAAGATTGCTGCTTTATTTTATCCTCTAATCCTCTCAGTTATATTAATAATTATCATGAAAATTGATACTAGGTTCAAAGTTTAAAAGAAAAAAGCCCCCAAGAGTGGGGGCAATGTTTGGGAGGTCTTTATTTTAGAAGTGTCCCTCTGGGACCTTTTTGAAAAACTCTTTCATCTTTTCTGGATCTGGAACCATTGTTTCTTTACCTGGCTCCCATCCAGCTGGGCATACTTCGCCATGCTCACGTGTGTACTGTAAAGCATCAAGACTTCTCAAAATCTCTTTTACATTTCTACCGATACCTAAATCGTGAATAAGTTCAAATTGAACTACACCTTCTGGGTCAATAATAAATGTTGCCCTTAGAGCCATACCAGCAGGCAATAATACTCCATAATCCTCAGAAATTTTCTTTGTAAAATCAGCCACAAGAGGATAATTTATATCTCCTAAACCACCTTCTTCTCTTGGTGTGTTAATCCATGCTAAGTGTGAAAACTTACTATCAGTAGAAACACCTAATATCTCGCAATTCCTCTTTTTAAACTCTTCATAAGCATCGCTTAAAGCTGTAATTTCTGTTGGGCAAACAAATGTAAAATCCAATGGATAAAAGAATAATACAACCCATTTACCCCTATAATCTTCAAGTTTTACTTTTGTAAATTCTTTGTTATAAACTGCATCAGCTTCAAAAAGTGGTGCCTGTTTAGTTACTAAACTCATAACTTCCTCCTTTGTTGTTTTATTTATAATAATTCTAATTTATTAATTAGAATTTGTCAACACTTTTTTAAGATAAATTTTGTCTTATTTTGTTTATTTAGAAAGTTTGACCAAAACTAATATAAAATGCCTGAGATTTATCTTTATTGTCAAATAAATAATTGTTTGCATAACTGAGTCTTAATGGACCAATTGGGGTTCTTATTTCAAACTGAAGACCAATATCTTTGTACTTCACAGAACTATCGAAGTTATCATTAGCATTGCCTGCTTCAAAAAATAACCCTACCAACACATTCCTTCTTAAAAATTTTGAAACACCAAGTTCTAAATAAGATAAAGAATTACCACCATAAATATTATTATTTTTATCCCTTTTTCCAATTTTTTCAAAACTATACCCTTTCATATAATTAGGCCCACCTAAAGTAAATCTATAACTCAATGGTATTTCATTATCACCAATATAATATTTTGAAACTTTTATCCCCAATTTTAATAAATAATCACCTACTGTTTTATAATTTACTGCAGATAAAGATAATTTGGAAAAGAAGCTATTACTGTAAAACAAATCATGCTTTAAAGAAATGGAGTACCCATTTGATGGATTTAGCAAGATATCAAATCTATTTAACAGATAGCCTATATTGAAATTATAAATTATTTTATCGTCATATTTTTTATAATCACTTAAAGATAAATCAATATTATACTCTTTAAGACTGTCTAAGCCTAAACCAACATTTAAAGCATCATCCTTTAAGCTTTTTGAAAGCTGAAAATAAAGTTTCTTGGACCTAACATCATAATTATCCTTACTTTTATCATCGTATATTATACCCTCTTCATCGTACATATCATCTGCTATAAAATTATATCCAAGAAGTCTCAAATGTAATTTTAACTCATTTTTAGATTTAAAAACCAACGAATTAAAATTATGATTTAATAAATCAAACCTTTTATAACCAAGATATACATTTAAACCATTTATGTTTGTAAAACCTAAACCACCATAAACCTGATTTCTATTTTTCACTTTATTATATATTAATAAGATACCTTTATTTCTATTTAAATGAATAACTTTAACTCCACTTTCTTCGTAAAACCCTACCTTTTTCAAATAACTCCTTATCTTTTCAACTTTAAAATTTGTAATTATTTTATCTTTATTAAAATATTTTTTTATAGCCGGCTTATATATATCTTTATCTTCAAAATATATAATGTGGCTCAATACAGGTTTTGATATATCAGATTCGTAATATAAATTTGCAATACCATTTGCACCTTTTTCACTAACAAGTTTTATATAAGTGAAGTAATATTTTTCTTTAAGCTTTTCTGCAATTTTTGACCTGATAACCTCATAATCTAATCCATTATTACTTATATTAAAATCGAATAACTCTTTACCATTCAAAAACACCTTAGAAACATTGACTTTATCTTTTAAATCTATTTTTAAAGAAACAAAATAAACAGCATCCTTTTCAACTATAGAGGCTCTTTTGATTTCAATATTCAAAAAACCTCTTTCAAAAGCTTTTTTTGATAAACCAGTTTTTAAAGCTTCTAGATCAATATTAAAGATATCTTTTTTTATTTCATCTTTTACCCATTTTTTTAATTCAGAATCATTAGGACTTAAATTTATATCAATGACAACATCTTTATATCTTCTCTCAAAGTGAACTGATATTTGTATCTCATTTTTTAATAAATCAACAGATACATACCCACCCTCATAACCTAAGCTGTTTAGTAAATCTTTCGCTTTAACCTTAAACAATCCCACATAAAAGCTATTTATTCTCTTAACTTCTTTTACAAATAGGTTTTTTAACTCGTGAGTTATTTTTTTTTCATTAACACCAACTATTTTGATAGTATATTTTTTACTATTAACCATATATACTTTAAGATTAACTATTCTATGGAAAAAAGGTAACACAGAAAAAATACTAGAAAATATCTTCTCTTTATGGAAAAATGGATAATTATACTTTACAGGTTCTAATTCGTACCGTAAATCCACATTAAAATAACCTTTTTCTCTTAGCTTTAAATTTATTTTTTTTAATACATTTTCAATCTTTTCTGAGGTGAAAATATTAATCATAGATTTTTTATATTCAACAGGTATATTTACAAGTTTCACTCCTGTAATAATATACAGTTTACCTTCTTTTACATTAAAAATACAAAATCCATTTCTTATTTCATAGAAAACTTTGGTTTTTAAATACCCATTATTTTTGTAAAAAGTTTCTATCCTCTTAGCAGCATCTGCAATATCACTTTTATTAATATATTCGCCTTTTATATGTGCTACTCTAAACAGAGTGCTATCTAAGTAAATCAAATTACCCTTTATTTTAACTTTATATTTTTCAAATTCTTTAGTTTGAATATAACAGTTATCTGCTACTTTTACTTTTTCATTTTTAAAAAAATTTACTATTTCATTTGCAGTCTCAGAACCATATTGTTTACATATAGTTTTTATTTCATCAACACTTAAAGCATATAGAGACGAACTAATAATTAATAAAAAAAGTAATACCCGCACCAGTACCCTCTAAATTTGAATAGTTTACATTAAATTTTAGCCAATCAAATATAAGATATTCCCCTGTGATATAGTCACCACCCGTCCCTTGAGTATCAACAAGATATTTGATCTCAAAACGATCAGAAAATTTACGACCAATTTTAAAGTAATCCTTCATTTGCGAACCTGCAACTGAGGTCTCTTCCAGTCCAATCTTATTAATACCAAAAAGTCGCTCCGTATATTTTGTTAGCTCCTTCAATAGAGTTCCTGTAAAAAAGGATGAAATTACATTTTTTGATTGGATTTGTGACTTATTATAAACAGTTTCACTATTATTAGGATTCATATCCTCAATCGCTATTACATAAGAAGGTAAGTGCCCATAAACAGTTATAAAAAGATTATTAAAAGATCCTGTCCCAGAGGCTTTTGTGTAGATATATGGAGGCTTATCATCACTAAAGGTCAAATACCCTTTTTCAACATAAAACTTCTCACCTGCTAACTTTAAATAAGACTCAACCGATTCTATTTTACCTCTTAACTTCAATTGGGATTTATTATAATTCACTTTTATATCCACACTCGCTTGAGCATCAACAAAGTCATCTTTAAGAATTATTGGGTGCACACTACCTATTTCAATTTCAAGATTAATAGGTAATGAAATTTTCTCATTACTATTTGTTGAGCTATCAATTTTTTTATAATCTAAAATCCCATTTTTAATAAAGATTTCCCCTTTTACTGTATCACTGTTCTTATTTTTTTCTAAACTATAATTCAAAGTCCCAGAGAAACCACTTTTAGAAATAAAAAAGTTTTCCCCTTGAACTGATAATGCATAACTATCTAAATATTTAAAATCATCAGAGCGTAAACTTATATATAATTTTTCATCTAATTTTTTAGCATAGATTATGGAAGAGATTTTCTCATCCTTTAATATTATACTTGCAAACAATATATTTAAATTTATTCCATATTTAGGTAATTTTAGGTCACCTTTGCCGTTAATATCTGCGTTTACCTTTATATTTTTATAATCCCCTTCAATAACAATGTCTCCATCCATATTTAATACTACCATATCTTTAAAATTAATTTTAGCTGGTGACAAAATTATTCGAAACCCCTCTTTATCAAACTCAGCCCTTTCTATCTTGATATTTTTAATATAATCTGAATCTATTAAGCCTTCTGTTAATATTGCTTTGTTATCACTAAGCTTTCCAGTAATTCCTTTTAAGGTAAAAATATTGTTTTTTACATTTATCAAAGTAGAAAATGAATAGATATCAAAATGTTTTAAATCGCTACTATTTATATTTACGATAGAACTAATTACAACATCTTTACTTGCCTTAAACCCTTGAATATATAATGTATCTTTAAGATTTATGAAATTGCTCAAAGAAAAACTTGTGTGTATATTTTCATCTTTTACATATATATTCCCGTATAGTTTCTTCAATTTTCCATTTACATTGCCATAAAATTTATACTTTAAATATGAACCGTTTAAAGCAACTTTAACATCAGGATCTTCAATATCACCCATTATATTCACTCTGCTTTTGGATAAGCATATGCTTTTTGAAATACATAAATTATCATCAACTACTAATTCAGTATTAATAATTTTTTTATCAAAATCTAAAAAACCAACATCATTATATTCATTTCCAAAATATTTTAGCTTTGTTATTAATAATTTTTTTCCTCTATATTCAAACCATAATTTTAAGTGATTTAAATCTTCAATATTATAAACCTCTCCATTTGCAAAAATATTATCTCCAGCTCTAACAATGTTAACTTTACCATCAACTAAATTATTAATTTTTGAAGAAACACCAAAGTACTTTAAAATAGAATTAAATGGGGTACTTTCCAGACTAATATCAAATTGCTCGCCATATTTATCAATAATACCTGAAATATTTAAAACACCTCTATTTAAAACACCTTGCGTGTTTAGCTTAAGTGCTTTACCATCATAGCTCAAATCTCCAGAGATCTTATTTATCGATAAACCATGATATGTTGTTGATTTATTACTTTTAAAAACTGCTGTTAAGTTTGGTTTGTTATTAGTTAATATCAAGTTAATATTTACATTTAAATCATGATCAATATCTATTATTTTTTTCAAATCAGTATTGTTTTGTAAATGTCCTGTTAGATTCAAACTAAGACTCTTATCTTTGTAATTACCACTACCCAATAAATTAACTGTTTTTCCAGATAATAGTATTTTATCTAAATTTAACCCTTTATCATTGATTTTAAAATCAGAAGAAACTTGATAATATTCACTACTTTTAATAAAAAATTTCACATTCCCTATTAACTGTTTAATATTTAAATCAAATTTTAATTTTTCTAATAAAACGTGATACTTTTTATCTTGATAAAGGTTTACAGGTTTTAGCCCTATTATTTCACCGTTTACAAATTTATAATCACTAAATCCAGATATGATGAAACTATAGTTATCATAAACAACTTTATCACTTTTAAAATATAAACTTTTATCATCCCCTTTTAATGCTACTGTAAAATCAATCTTTTTGTTTTTGTAAGTAATATTATCGCTATAAACAGATACATCAAATTGATTTTTTTTCTTTGCTCCTTGAACATAAAGAGCACCATTTAAATCTTTATACAAAATATTCAGTAATTTCCCTTTAATGTTAGCCATACCTTCTATATCATAGCTCTCATTGGACAAAGTAGCACTTAATTGAACGTCAACATCATCGCCTTTAACAATTAAATTGTTTAATCTGATCTTTCCAGATATTATTTGGCAGTTTGTTGAAACAGCTTCTATTTTACTGAGTAAATCGTCTTTTTTTATAAAAATATTTTTAGAAACTATATCTATTCTATTGTTATTACTTAATAAAATTTGTTCATCACTAACTAATAGATTATTAGTTTCATCATGAAAAACCAAATCTTTTATTTCTACAGTTTTAAAGAAAAAAATTTTTTTTAAAAATGTGAGATCTATATTTTTGTTTGAATTACCTTTTTTTGATAAAAGCAGTCTTGGCGAATTTATTTTAACAACTATAAAAGGTTTTTTATTAAAATAGTCTTTAACATCCAAATTTATGTCTATTTTTTTTATAAATATGGAAAAACCGTCTGTTTTTACTATCAAGCCTTCAGCTTCTATAAAAAGTGGTAAAAGTATCTTATTAACTTTGGAAATATGGACATCAACACCCTTAGTAATACTATTTTTTAAATAGCTATTTATTAATTGAGTAGAAAATACATTTAGCAAAAGTATTAGAGTAAATACGAAGAGTAAAATTAATAATAACGAATGAAACAGTTTTATAATGAGTTTTTTTATCATCTATTTGCCATTATATTTTTTAATATATGACATCAATCCATCAAAAATCCCTTCCGCTATCTGCTCTCTATATCTCTTTGTAGCAAATTTTCTTGCCTCAGACTTATTACTCAAAAACCCTGTTTCCACTAAAATAGATGGCATCTTCGCACCAACCAATACATAAAAAGGTGCCTGTTTAACCCCAAGATTAACACTCTTAATCTGAGAAACTAAATTATCCTGTACATTTTTAGCCAATATCAAAGATTCTTCTAATTTGGAATTCAAAATTATATCTTTTAATATCCCTTGCAAATCAGACAACGACTTCTCAGTAGCTTGATTTTCAAAAGCTGCTACCTCAAGAGCTGATTTATCCTTTGTAACATTAAGAACATAAGTTTCTACACCTTTTGCCCTTCTATTCCTACTTGCATTAACATGTATTGAAACAAATATATCAGCTTTATGTTTATTAGCAAAAGCTGTTCTTTCTTCTAATGGGATAAATATATCTCTATCCCTTGTCATTAAGACTTTTAAATGCGTTTTCTTTCTTAAAAGTTCCCTTAGATAAAGACCTATATCCAAAACAATATCTTTTTCTTTTAACCCATAATAGTTACATCCAGGATCTTTCCCCCCATGTCCAGGATCTATAACTATCGTTTTTACTTTTAGGCCGAAAACAGATGCAAGAGTATTATTATATTTTTCATTTTTATTGTTTTTGACAACATAACTTTTAATATCACCTTTCCCTGAAACATCAATAACTATCCTAGCTGGATTAACTAACTGAAAAACTGTAAAATCTTCCACTGAAATAGTATCTAAAACAACCCTAGTAACATCATCTTTAAATTTGCCCCATCTAATTCTACTAATTAAACCATCCTTAACATTTATTGTATCAGGGATATTTTTAGAAACATCAGAGTTATAAATATCTACAAAAAGTCTTGGTGGTAAATTTAACTTTTTATTCTCTTTAAGCCAGTGCTTTTCAAATTTTGCTTTTTTATTTAAATCTATAACTATTCTTGTGTAATCTTTGTTTGACCAATACCTGATCCCTCTTACCAACACTTTATTGGTATTGTTAGCAACTTTTGATTTATGATTATCTTTTTTATAAGAACCTTTTTTAGCAACTTTTTTCTTATTTGTTGCCTTCTCAATCTTTGCTAATAACCTGTTTGCCTCTTTTACTTTAGAACTCTTTGGATACTTTGCTTTGAGTTTTTTTATCATATATTTTGCACTAATATAATCCTTTTTAACATAATAGATATAAGCAGCTTGATAATATGCATCAGCGGCCCATCTTGATTTATAATTTGCTGCAAGAAGTCTGAAATACTTTAAAGCATAATCAAGATCATTGCGATTTTTAAATCTATAATAAGACTTTAAATAAGTTTTAGCGCATAAATAAAGAGCATCATCCGCCAAAGATGACTTAGGGTATCTGCTGTAAATTTTATAAAATTTCTCAGCAATAAGGATATATGATTGTCTCGAAACCTTTTTTGATTTTTCAACATATTTCAAATCTCGCTTCGCACTATTATACTCAGAAGTTATACTTGCATATACTAAAGGCACAAAAAAAATAACTAAAAGTATTATTATTAATCTATTAAACTTTTGCATGTATTTTCCCTTTTAAATAATAACCGGTATACGACTTTTCACAATTTATACAATCCTCTGGGGTACCTGTAAACACAAGCTCCCCTCCATTTTCACCTCCCTCAGGACCCAAATCTATTATATAATCTGCACATTTAATAACATCTAAATTGTGCTCTATTATTACAACCGTATTACCAGCATCAACCAACCTCTGAAATACATCTATTAACTTTTTCACATCATCCATATGAAGGCCTGTTGTAGGCTCATCAAAAAGATAAAGTGTTTTTCCTGTCATCCTTTTCATAAGCTCTTTTGCAAGTTTTATCCTTTGTGCTTCACCACCTGACAAAGTAGTTGCAGGCTGCCCAAGCTTAATATAACCTAATCCAACATCTCTTAAAACTTCAAGTTTATTTTTCAACTTTGGGATATTTTCAAAAAATTCATATGCTTGATTTACAGTCATATCAAGAACTTCGGCTATATTTTTACCTTTATATTTTATATCAAGCGTGTCTCTATTATATCTTGTCCCATGGCAAACATCGCATTTAACATACATATCTGGTAAAAAGTGCATCTCTATTTTAATATATCCTTCACCTTGGCAATTTTCACATCTACCACCTTTAACATTAAAACTGAACCTACCCATTTTGTAACCACGTTTCTTCGCATCCATTGTCATAGCAAAGATCTCTCTAATATCTGTAAATACTCCTGTATAAGTTGCAGGGTTTGAGCGAGGAGTCCTTCCTATCGGACTTTGATCGATATCTATTACCTTATCAATGTATTCTATCCCCAGTAAATCATCACAACTCTCTTTTCTAACACCTTGGCCTCTCAATTTTCTAACCACAGAATCATAAAGAACATCTATAACCAGAGTAGATTTTCCAGAACCACTAACTCCTGTTACACAAATCATAGTGCCTAAAGGGAATTCTACATCAATATTTTTTAAATTATGTTTTTTTGCACCTTTAATCTTTATAAATTTTCCATTACCATTTCTTCTAACCTGTGGTAGATCTATTGATAATTTACCTGATAAATATTTACCAGTTAAAGAAGTATTGCTTTTTATTAGTTCTTTAGGAGTACCTGAAAAAACAACTTCACCACCATGCCTCCCAGCAAAAGGCCCCATATCAATAACCCAATCTGATTCTCTAATAGTGTCTTCATCATGCTCCACAACAATTACTGTATTACCTATATCTCTTAACCCTTTTAATGTACTTATTAGTCTATCATTATCCCTTTGATGCAAACCAATACTAGGTTCATCTAAAACATATAAAACCCCTGTTAACCCAGCACCAATCTGAGTTGCAAGTCTAATTCTTTGTGACTCACCACCACTTAAAGTACCTGCTCTTCTATCCAAAGTGAGATAATCGAGTCCCACATCTAACAAAAACTTTAATCTTCTCTCTATTTCTTTAATAATCCTTCCTGCTACATCAGCTTTAAACCCCTCAAACTCAAGATGAATAATAAAACCATACAAATCTTTTATGGTAAGATTAGATAACTCAGCAATATTCTTTCCACCAATCTTTATTGCCAACGATTCTCGTCTTAGTCTTGTGCCATTACACAATTCACAAGGCATCTCGGACATGAACTGTCTTGCAAAATCCACATCAGATTTAACCCCAGAATAAAGTTTCTCCTTTAAATAACCTATAACGCCATCAAACTTTTTTTTATAAAAAACTTTTTTCTCACCTTTAAAAGTAAACATTTCAAGAGGCTCTGGCACGCCATATAATAAAATATTCTTTTTATCGTCATCTAACTTTTCAAAAGGTTTATTTAAATCAATATCATACTTTTGACTCAGTGTTAGCAAAGTATTATAAAAATAAAAATCATCTAAACCTTCCCAAGGTTTAATTGCATTCTCTCTAACAGAAAGATTTTTATCAGGGACTATCAAATCTACATCAAAAATCATCTTTATCCCTATACCATCACACTCAGGACAGGCTCCATAAGGGTTGTTAAAAGAGAATATTCTTGGTTCAATCTCAGCGAAACTCACATTACACTCAGCACAGGCAAAATTTTCGCTGTACAATTTCTTCTCTTCATCGGTTTTTACTATTATCAACCCTTCAGACAATTTAAGTGCAGCTTCAATAGAATCGGTAAGTCGTCTTTTTATACCATCTTTAATAATTAATCTATCGACAACTACTTCAATTTCATGTTTAACATTTTTATTTAATTCTATTTCATCTTCAAATCTTACTAATTCTCCGTCAACATACCCTCTTACAAAACCATTTTTTAAAAGATTTTTAAATAACTGTTTAAACTCACCCTTTTTACCTCTAATGACAGGAGAAAGAATCTCAACCTTTGTGCCAAAGGGAAGCTCCATAACTTTATCAACAATATTTTGTACACTATATTTTTCAATTTTCTTACCGCACACAGGGCAAAAAACATCACCAACACGTGCGAAAAGTAATCTTAAATAATCATAAATCTCAGTTACCGTCCCTACTGTAGATCTTGGATTACTACTTATAGTTTTCTGCTCAATACAAATAGATGGGGATAAAAATTCTATTGAATCCACATCCGGTTTTTCCATTAGTTCAAGAAATTGTCTTGCATAAGCAGTAAGAGACTCCACATATCTTCTCTGCCCTTCAGCATAAAGCGTATCTATAGCAAGAGAAGATTTACCTGAGCCACTGACACCGGTAATTACTACAAGCTTATTTTTAGGAATTTCTACATCAATATTTTTTAGATTATGCTGCCTTGCCCCTCTGACAATAATCTTATCATTCATTAATTTCATCTAAACCTTCTAAACTTACCCAACCTACTTGATTGTATTTTGGTTCTAAAAAAAATAAAACTTCTCTCATACTTTCATTTACCTTTGTGTATGCTTCACAAATTTTAATATCAATACCTGAATATACAACACCTTTTACACGAATTTTAGCCTTTTTATTAAAAATTTTATTTTTGTACTCATTTATTTCATTTTTAATTGTTTCTATTTTCTGTCCTAATTTTTTCCTCATTAACAACATCTTTTTTACATTTTCATTCTTTTTAACCTTTTCATCTTTTAAATTTATATTCTTTAAAGCCTCATCAATCTTATTTATATTAGCAATAAATTTTTCCAACTCCTCCTCTTTACTTTTGATTAACTCAATAAAGAAAGGGTTCACTCCAGCAATCACTTTAAATTTTTCACTTCCCAAACTACCTAATTCTAAACATTCAATACCATTATAAGTTTCTATTATACCACCAGCAATCTGCCCTTTACCTTCTAATGCTACTACCTTGTCACCAGCTTTAACCCTACAATTTAAAATATAATTTTTTACAACAACATTTCTTTTTGCAGCAATTTTAGCATTTTCTGCAAACCTAATAACAAAATCATTTTCTGCTATCATCTCATTTTTCAGTTTCCCTTTGATACCTTGATTGATATATATATTTTCACCTGCATACAAACTAGCATCTTCACAAATCCCATCTATGACTATATCTTTAGAGGCTTTTATTTTGAAATCAGCTAAAACATCTCCAAGAACATGGACAGTTCCCAAAAAATCAATATTACCTACACTATAATCAACATTTTTAACTGTATAAATGGGATATACGGCAAGTTTTAAGTTTTCAAAAACCACGTGTCCATCAATAGCTGCAACATATTTTCTCCCATTTTCTAATACATCAACCCCTTCTAAAACGGTAATCTCTATATCTTTCCCTTCTTCTGCAGGAATTATTGCACCTTTAACAGTAACACCAGGAACACCTTTTGTTGCAGGTATTTTAGTAATTAACAATTCTCCTTTTTTCACATTTATTATGTTATGTATTTCTTTATAATCTACTTTTCCTCCACTATGTTCATCAGTTTTATCTTTGATTTTTTCTTCAAAATGTAAAATGAGCCTCGCATTTTTACCTTTAATTGGCTTAATCCCTTTTGCAATTGTAACATCTTTTATAATATAACGTTTTTGAAATAGATCGTAAGCTTCTGTAACTCTCTCCATCATAACATCTTTTATATTTTCGGATTTTATCAGTTCCAAAAGATAATTTAGCTCAATATTTTTCCCATTTAAATCTGGATATAAAGATATTTTTAATATCATATCATTATCTAAATAATTTAACTCAACTTTAGCATCAAAACTGTGTTGACTATTGATTTCTGCTTCTAAATAGGTGTCTTTCTCTTTTATTAAATAACTTTCTTTACTAAGCTTATAAGTATTCTTTAAAATATTTTCAAATTCATCTTTTGCTTGCTTTTTTAAATATCTTAAAATCATTTCTTAACCGGAAGTTTTATAATAAATTTGGTATACTCCCCTTCCTCTGATTCCACCGATATTTCACCACCATGAGCAATAATAATCTCTTTTGTCACAGCCAACCCAAGACCAGTCCCCTTTATTTTTCCAGAAGTAAAAAATGGATCAAATATTTTATCGATATTTTCCTTTTTAATACCAATACCATTATCGTAAACTTCAAAAACAACATATTCATCCATAACTTTTGCATCTATTTTAATAACACCTTTTCCATTTAGAGCTTCAATAGAATTATTAATCAGGTTCATAAAAACCCTAAATATCTTCTCTTTATCAATAAATAAACTTGTATCATTTTCATAACTAATAGTAAAATCTATATCAGTAAATTTTATCATAATGTCTGCGTGTTTTTTAATCTCTGAAATTAATTCGCTTAACCTTACTTCATCTCTTCTAAGCATAATATTTTTTTTGGAAAAGTCTAAAATATCTAGTGTAAGACCATGTATCATTTTTAGCTCTGTAACAATAGAATCAATGTATTCTTTTAAAGCAGGGTGATCATCCAACTCTATTTCAAGTAGCTCCACATACCCCTGAATAATATTCAATAAATTTTTTATATCATGAGCTATAGATGAAGTAAACTTCCCAATAAGTTTTAATTTTTCACTCTTTTTTTCTTCTTCATAAAGATTATATCTCTCTATAGCTAATGCGCACTGGGATGCCATATATTTTCCAATCTTAACATCATTTTCATCAAAATAGTCATTTACTTTGTCTGTAATATTTAACACGCCAATAATATTTTCTTTTACTTTCAAAGGGATACACATATATGATTTTGCCTGATAACCAAACTCACTATTCATATTTTTAGATTCATTTACAACTAATGTCTCACCAGTTTTTGCAACCAAACCACTTGCACCTTCACCAACCTTGATTTTAAAATCTTTATAATCAAAGTTTAATCCTGCTCCAGCTACTATTTTAAGAAAATCTCCCTCTTTTAGCATAACTGAAACTCTACTAACATTTAGATAACCCTTTGCCAACTCCACTATTCTACTAAGCAAAGAATCGATATCAGTGATGTCATTCATCATTTCAGAAATTTCTACTAAAATATCAAGAAAATCTTTATTTTTCATCAAACACCCTAAGAATATTATATTCCATATCCCTTTGTGCTGGTGTAAAACCAGCCTTTTGTATATTATGTATCATATCCTCTAAAGAAATTCTATATGTCGCACCACAAGCTGCCACAACATTTTCTTCTATCATCAAACTACCAAAATCGTTACCACCAAAAAATAATCCAATTTGTCCAATTTTTGGCCCCTGCGTTACCCATGAAACCTGTATATTATCGATATTATCAAGATATATTCTAGAAAGTGCTAAAACTTTTAAATATTCATAAGGGGTCACGTGCTCTCCACCAAGCTCAGTGTTATCTGGTTGAAATGGCCAAGGGATAAAAGCAGTAAAACCTCCTGTTTTATCCTGTAGATTTCTAATTTTTTCTAAATGCTCTATAATATATTCTATTTTATCATTTTTCTTAAACATCATAGTTGCAGTAGTTCTTAGTCCTAAATTGTGTGCTGTTTCCATTACCTCAAGCCATAAATTTGAATTAATTTTATTTGGACTGATTCTTGTACGTTCAGAATCAACTAATAATTCAGCTCCACCACCAGGGATTGAATCTAGTCCTGCATCAATCAATCTTTTAAGAGTATCCTTGAGACTTAAACCTGACATTTTAGCAATATGATATATTTCAGGAGGGGAAAAGCCGTGTATCCAAATCCCCTGCTCTTTAATAAACCTAAGCATATCTTCATAAAAGGTTATATCAAAATCAGGATGTAAACCACCTTGAAGTAAAATCTGAGTACCACCAAGCTCTTTTGTTTCATCAATCTTTCTCTTTAATGTATCTTTATCCAAAACATAAGCATCTTCATCCTCTTTATCACGATAAAAAGCACAAAACTTACACTTACAGATACAAATGTTTGTATAATTAATATTTCTATCTATTACAAAAGTAACAATATTTTCAGGCTGTTTTTCTTTTCTGATTTCATTAGCTATTTTACCTATTTCTAACAAATCTAACTTGTTAAAAAGATCAATAGCTTCACTGTTTGAAACCCTTTGTTTAATATTAGATTTCATATTCACCATTTACCTCTAAAATAATTGTTTCAACCCCTTTATCTGCGCAATCCTTTTTAAACTTTTCAATATCTATAGATATCAAATCCCATGTATTATAATGAATTGGGATCATCTTTTTAACTTTTAGCAATTTACACGCATAAATAGCCTCGTCAATGTCCATGGTAAAATTGTCTCCAACAGGCAAAATAGCAATATCTGGTTTTAACAATTCACCTATTATCTCCATATCTTTAAAGAGTGCTGTATCGCCAGCTACATAGATTGTGCTTCCATCAATATTAACAACATAACCTACAGGATTACCTGCATAATGAATACCTTCAGCATCTATTATTGATGAGGAATGTAAAGCTGGAACCATCTTTACCCAACCAAAATCAAAGGATCTTTTCCCTCCAATATTCATAGGTATAATGTCATTTATCCCTTTGCTTTGTAAATAATTTGTTATTTCGAAAATCGCAATTACAGGAATATTTTTCTTTTTAGATATTTCTATGGTGTCCCCTAAATGATCTGGATGTCCATGAGTAACCAATATTAAATCTACATCAATCTCATCTATATTTACCTTGGCAACTGGATTCCCTTTTATAAATGGATCTATCAGAATATTTTTACTCCCTTTGATTAAAACTGCAGCATGCCCTAACCATTTAATTGTAGCCATATAGCACCTCCGGCTTTTTAAGATTATATTTCAAGATTACCACATATTTATTGAAATTCAATTCTAAATTTATAGTTATCATTTATTTTCTATAAAAAATGACACCTATTGTATTGTGTAAAACTACCTAATTTAACATTCTGATTAATCTATTTTTCCCTATAATTTTATAAAAATTATATTCCCTATATACCCTATCATTTTTTATGCCTTTAATCCCACTTACATAATTACTTTTAAGATATAAACCATCTAATTCATTTTTTATATAAGTTACGATATCATAACCCACTGCAGAATCAAAATCTGGAGACATATTATAAAAATCTAAAAACTCTTTGTTGAAAAGCTTGTTTACTTCATTACATACAACACAAACAGGTGTAACAATGATACTTTTAACAAAATATTCATTAAAGTTTTCATCAAAAACTTTTTTATCTAAAAAATCTGTTCCTACAATCACATGAACTTTATCAGGATACTTCGCATAATATTTAATCAATGGTACACTTATAAATGTGTCACTATAATCCCCTATATAAACAAAGTTACTAACTGTATCATTGTCAATTTCTTCATTGTAGGTTATAAAAAACTGTTTAATATAGTTTTTATCATCATTAATTATTTCAACCGATGAAACATTATCTATTTTACTACTAATAACATAAAAATTATATATTTCATTTAAACTAAGATAGTTATAAATTTCTTGATATTCCTCTTCATAATTCAATGAGAAATCTATGATATCATTATATTTTAAATCACCTAATTTTTTGCTTTCAGTATTAATTACCCACCTACCATTACAATCATCACTAAAATCAGTTTTAATATCCAAATTATTCTGTTTTATATTCAACAGAACCCCTTTTATCACATTATCATTAAAATCGTCTGTTTTAACGCAAATAACTTTATCATCTAAAACATCTACACTGTTTTCTTCTTCAGCAAAGTTTGGATTTTCACCGCCAACTAAATCAGTATTATTTTCAACTTTATCTGTTCCCTTTTTTACATCAATCACTTCTTTAGAATTAACTTCTTTTAAAGAAGAGTTATTATTTATCTCAGCTTTTTTTGAAAAAGTTTTATTATAAATTGTAATTAAGCAGCCATTACCTGTTTGATTAACGGAATATTGTGAACATATAATAGATGAAAGCCCACCCTTATTCTTAAATTTTAATGTTTTTACAAAGATTTTATCTAAATCATTCTTATTTTTACTTTTTATATATATATCAAATAACCATAAATGTCTTGCATATTCAAGAAATTCATCTTTCACTTTATACTTTTCTAAAAGTTCCTTACTTTTATCATACTCTCCAATTTTATAATAATAACCTCCAAGTAACACATACCCATTTTTCCTGTCAGTATCAGAACCATGCTTAATCAATTTTTCGAAAAACTTTTTATCATCCGTATCAGCTTTTTTGGTAATATAATACAATGTAGAATAGCTTTTTATTGATTTATTCTGCAAATTAGGATTAACAGGTGAACAACTAATTAATATTACGATAAAGAATAATATAGCTCCTTTTAAAAGGTTCCTCAACTCTAACATTTTTTATCTCCAATCCCATCTTTTTTATTAATGGCCTTGCTTCTTTTATCTCATCAAAAACTTTTTCCCCTTTATATAAAACATAATATTTTGTTTCACGTGAAACATTTTTAGTCCACTTAAGAATTTTATTAACTGAGGCTACACCTCGTGCAGTAATCATATCAATATTTATACCTTTTAAATTTTCACATCTATCATTTATTAACTCAACATTTTTAATTTTCAAAACACCAATTGCTTCTTTCAAAAAATTTATTTTTTTAGAAATACTCTCTACTAAATATACCTTTTTCTCTGGATAAAGTAAAGCTATTGGAATACCAGGGAAACCTCCTCCAGAACCTATATCCATTAATGTATCGAAACTAAATTTGTTGGTTTTGAAAATATAAAGACTATCTAGATAATGTTTTATATAAAACTCGTCATAATACTTTATCGCTGTCAAATTTATTTTTGCATTTTTATGCAGATCATAAAATATATCTAATTTTTCAATCAGAGTCTCATCACTGAAAAATGATTTAAATATTTCTTTTCCGCTTTTCATCTTCTATATAAATATGAAGTAATGATATTGCTGCAGGTGTAACACCAGGTATTCTTGATGCTTGCCCAAGCGTTTTTGGTTTTATTCTTTCAAATTTCTCTATAAACTCTCTCCTGAGCCCCTTTATTTTTGAAAAATCTAAAGTATCAGGTATTCTAACGTTTTCTATCTTTCTAAACCGTTCAACTTCTTGCATCTGCTTGGCTATATAACCTTCATATTTAACTGAAATTTCTATTTGTTCAGCAACTCTTTCATTTTCAACACCACCCCAAAACTCTTTTATTATTTCATAACTAACTTCTGGCCTGCGTAAAAGCTCTTTTAAAGATACCGGATTATTTATTTTAATATTATACTTAGAAAGTTTATCTTGATTATGTTTATCAGGATTTACTTTGATCTCATCAAGCCTTTTCATCTCTTTTTCAAACATCTCTTTTTCTCTCAAAAATCTTTCATACCTACTTTTTCTAATAAGCCCCAGGTCATACCCTTTCGAAATCAATCTAAACTCTGCATTATCCTCCCTTAGCAGCAGTCTGTATTCACTCCTTGAATGAAAAACCCTGTATGGCTCATCCACCCCTTTAGTTACCAAATCATCTATCATAACCCCAATATAACTCTCATCCCTTCCTAAAATAAACTCTTTATTATCATAAGAAAGGACAGCATTAACAGCAGCAACAAATCCTTGACCAGCAGCTTCCTCATAACCTGTGGTTCCATTAATTTGTCCAGCAAAATACAACCCTTTTATCTTTTTAGTTTCTAGCGTTGGATAAAGATTTGTTGGTTGTACAAAATCATACTCAATTGCATAAGCAGGTCTCACAAACTCGACATTTTCTAACCCTTTTACACTTCTATACATAGCTATCTGAACATCTATAGGCAAAGAAGAGGAAAAACCATTTGCATATATTTCTCTACTATCAAGCCCTTCTGGCTCTAAAAATATCTGATGCCTACTTTTATCTGGAAATTTTTTTACTTTATCTTCGATTGATGGGCAGTATCTTGGTCCTATCCCTTTTATAACACCTGCATATAAAGGTGACCTATGCATATTTTCATTTATGATACTGTGAGTTTTTTCGTTAGTATACGTAATATAACATGATACCTGAGGTAATTTAGGCCCTTTGCTTTCGAAAGAAAACATTTTCGGTTCATTATCTCCTGGCTGTTCTTCTAAAACAGAAAAATTTATAGTGTCTGCATCAAGTCTTGCAGGTGTCCCTGTTTTAAGTCTTTCAAGCGGAAAATACCTTTTTAAAGCCTCAGCAAGATCTACAGAAGCAAACTCATTTGCTCTCCCTGCAGGATACCTTTTATCTCCAATATGTATGAGTCCATTTAAAAATGTACCTGTTGTAAGAATAACTTTATCTGATTTAAAATAAAGCCCGTAATCTACAACAACCCCTTTTACTATATCATTTTCAACAACAATATCAGTAACAACCCCCTGTTTAACATCCAAATTTTCTTGATCCATCAAAACAGAAATCATTCTTTCTCTATACAACTTTTTATCAGCTTGTGCTCTCGAGCTTCTAACCGCAGGCCCCTTCTTTTTATTTAAAACCTTAAACTGTATACCTGTTTCATCTATATTTTTAGCCATTTCTCCGCCAAGAGCGTCCAAATCTTTTACAATATTCCCTTTAGCAAGACCACCAATAGCTGGATTACAACTCATTTGGGCGATAGTTTCTACATAAATTGTTATTAATAAGGTTTTCGCTCCCATTCTGGCAGCAGCTAATGCTGCCTCACAACCTGCATGGCCAGCACCAACAACAATAACATCATAAGTTTTATCATAAATAAGATTCATAATATCTCCTTTGTTTCACGTGAAACATCATTTACCAATACAAAATTTATCAAAAATATTTTTTAAAAGATCTTCCGTATATATCTCACCAGTTAACTCTGAAATTTTATTTAAACAAAAATGTAGATCAACAGCTAAAAGATCTAGTGTTAAAACATTAAAATTCTTTTTAATATCTTGTATATGATTTAGTATCTCCAAAAAAGCATCTCTCTGTCTTTCAGATAAAAGCTGCTTATTGTCTTCATTTACAACTACAATACTTTTTATCTGTTTTTCTAAAATATTTAATAAATCATCTACCCCTTCACCAGTTTTAACCGATATCTCCACATCACAATCAATATCTACCATCTTCTTATCAAGTTTATTTGCTACCTTAATAATATTTTTATCTTTAACAAGATTCATTATTTGTAAGTCATCTTCATCAACACCTTTTTCTAAATCAAATAAAAACAAAACAATATTAGCTTCATTTAGTTTATTTTTAGAAAACTCAATACCTATCACTTCAATTTTATCATTAGAATTTCTAATACCAGCTGTATCTATTAATTTTACATTATAACCCTTAATATTAATCTCTTCTTCCACTACATCCCTTGTTGTCCCAGGGATATCAGAAACAATTACTCTATTCTCTCTTAAAAGATAATTCATCAATGAAGACTTTCCCACATTAGGCTTACCAATAATTGCAATCTTTACACCTTCATTTACATACTTAAATGTTTCAAAAGTAGAAATAAGCTTCTCTAATTTAAAAATTATATTATCCAATCGCTCATAAACATATTTTAATTCAAAATCTGATAAATCCTCTTCAGGGAAATCTATATAAGCTTCAACTACACTTAAAATATCCAAAAGATTCTCCTTTATAAAATCAACTTCTCCTCTCATTCCGCTTCTTAACTTTTCATATGAAGAATAAATGCCGGTAACCGACTTTGAATCAATCAATTCATAGACCGCTTCCGCTTGAATGAGGTCTATTTTCCCATTTAAAAAAGCTTGTTTTGTAAACTCTCCAGGCTCTGCTAATCTAATCCCTAATTTGTATATATTTTTTAATGCTTTCTGCACAATAATTGGATTTCCATGGAACGATATTTCTACAACATTTTCACCAGTATATGAGTTTGGAGAATGAAATGCATAAAAGATAACATCATCTTTAATGTCATCAGCTATAAACTCCCCATGATACACATATTTATGCTTAAAATCGTTTATCTTTTTACCAGAAACATACAAATATTTACTTACGTCAAAAGCTCTTGGACCAGAAACCCTTATAACTATTACAGATGTTCTCATCAGGGGAGTAATTGGAGCTACAATTGTATCCATAATACCTTAAACTAAACCAAGTTTCCTTTCAAAAGAGAAAAGAGTATTATATAACAACATTGCAATTGTCATAGGTCCTACGCCGCCAGGAACAGGGGTAATATAAGAACATTTCTTACTAACATTTTCAAAATCTACATCTCCGCAAACTTTATCCCCTACCTTACAGATGCCAACATCGATTACTACTGCACCATCTTTTACCATATCCTCAGTAATCAACTTATGCTTTCCTACAGCAGTTACAAGAATATCCGCTTTCAATGTCTTCTCTTTTAAGTTTTTTGTATAAATATGGCATGTTTGAACAGTAGCATTCATATTTAACAACATAGAAGCCAAAGGTTTCCCAGTGATATTCCCAGCACCTACAATTACAACATCCTTTCCACAAACATCTATATTGTACTCTTCTAAAAGTTTTATTACACCCAATGGAGTACACGGTGAAAAAAGAGGATTACCTCTTACCAACCTTCCATTATTATATGGGTGAAAACCATCCACATCCTTATTAAAATCTATGGCCTCCAAAATTTCAAACTCATCAATATGAGAAGGAAGAGGTAATTGAACCAATATACCATCAACCATCGGGTTTTCATTTAACATTTTAATAATATATATAAGCTCTTCCTTTGTAACATTTTCATTTAATCTATGATTTATGGAATAAATACCAGCTTCTTCACAAGCTTTTGTTTTCATCTCCACATAAAGTTTACTCGCTGGATTATTCCCAACCAAAATTACAGCAAGTCCAGGAACTTTTCCATGAGTCTTTTTATATTTTAACACCTTCTCCTTAATATCAACTCTAATCTTTTCTGAAACTTTTTTACCATCTATTAATATAGCCATCTTAATCCTCTCTTATTACATCAAAAGATATTATTTCATCGTCAAGACCCATTAATTTCACACCTTGAGTATCTCTCCCTAAAATAGGAATATCAGAAACTGAGAGCCTTATAACCTTTGAAGACTTGGAAATCAGCATCACATCATCCTCCAACTTAACCTGTCTTGCACCAACTATTTCACCAGTTCTTTCTGTAACCTTTGATAATTTTATCCCTTTACCACCTCTTGATTGAATTCTATAATCAGTAATTAAAGAAGATTTACCAAATCCTTTTGTAGTAACGGTTAAAATAAGTGGATCCCCCTTGACCGCTTCCATTGAAACGACCTTATCATCTTTAGTCAACGTTATCCCTTTTACACCAGTAGCATTTCTACCCATATTTCTTACTTCGGAGCTGTTAAACTGAATACATTTACCTTTTCTTGTGGATATAAAGATAGAATCGTTTTTAGAAATTAATGAAGCATCTACTATTTCATCCCCATCTCTAAGCTTTATAGCGATAATTCCACTTCTACCACTACTAAAAGCATCAAGAGATGTCTTTTTAACAATACCTTCTTTAGTACACATAAATATATACCTATCTCTATCAAACTCTTTAGTGGAAATCATCGCTGCAACTTTTTCATCCTTATCTAAGGAGATTAAATTTGCAATATACTTACCCTTTGCGTCTCTAGCAAGCTCTGGCAATTCGTAAACCTTTAAATAATGAATTCTTCCTTTGTTTGTAAAAAACATCAATGTGGAATGGTTTGTAGTTACAAGAATATCCTTTATAAAATCTTCTTTGACATTACCGGCACCTGTTTTCCCTTTTCCACCTCGTTTTTGAGATTTAAAGTTTGATAGTGGAGTACGTTTAATAAACCCTTGATAAGAAAGTGTTACTACAACTTCATCATCAGGAATTAGATCTTCAATATTTATTTCTTCCGAACTATTTACAATTTGTGTTCTTCTTTCATCCCCATATTTATTTTTAATATCAATTAATTCTTCCTTTATAATCCCCATTAAAACTGACTTGTTATTCAAAATAGACTTATAAAATTCAATATTTTTTAATGTTTCTTTATATTCATTTCTAAGTTTTTCAATTTCAAGCCCAGTTAATCTGTGTAGCCTCATATCTAAAATAGCTTGAGCCTGTTTATCTGATAATTCAAACCTATTCATCAGTTTCTCTTTTGCCTCTGCCGCATTTTTAGAACTTTTAATCAGCGCAACAACTTCATCTATATTCTCAACTGCTTTTATCAAACCTTCTAAAATATGCAGTCTATCTTCAGCTTTTTTTAGTAAAAATTTTGTTCTTCTTATAACTACAACTTTTCTATGTTCTAAAAACTGTTCTAATAGATCTCTTAAAGTTAAAGTCTTAGGTTTATTATTTACAATACCCACAAGATTTATACCGTATGCAATTTCCATTTGTGTAAATTTATACAACTGGTTTATTATTATATCTGCATTTTCACCTCTTTTTAACTCTATAACAATACGAATACCATCTCTGTCAGATTCATCTCTTAAATCAACAATCCCATTTATTTTTTTATCTCTTGCTAAATTAGCTATTTTTTCAATTAAATTAGCTTTATTCACCTGATAAGGAAGTTCTGTCACAACTAAGAGTTCTTTACCTGTTGTGGTTATTTCCTTCTTTACCTTTGCCCTTACTTTTATTACGCCTTTACCTGTTTTATATGCTTTTAAAATCTCATCTTTACCGTATATTATGCCGTATGTTGGAAAATCCGGCCCTTTTATAAAATTTAAAATTTCTTCATCTGTATTTGATGGGTTATCTATAATATAAACTAAAGCGTCGATAACTTCTGTTAAATTATGAGGAGGTATATTTGTTGCCATACCAACAGCAATACCACTTGTTCCATTTATAAGCATATTTGGTATTCTAGTAGGAAGTACTACAGGTTCTTTCAAAGAACCGTCATAGTTCGGTGAAAAATCCACAGTATCTTTATCAATATCGGAAAGCATTTCTTCTGCAATTTTGGTCATCCTAACTTCAGTATATCTCATGGCAGCGGCTGAATCACCATCTATGGAACCAAAATTTCCCTGACCATCTACCAATGGATATCTCATTGAAAAATCTTGTGCCATTCTTACCAATGTATCATAAACAGCAGAATCACCGTGAGGGTGATATTTACCTATCACATCCCCTACAATTCTTGCCGATTTTTTATAAGGCTTATTGTGTAAAACACCCATTTCATACATTGCATACAAAACTCTTCTATGAACAGGTTTTAAACCATCCCTTACATCAGGTAGTGCCCTACCTATGATTACACTCATAGCATAATCTAAATAACTATCTTTTAAAGAATCTTCGATATTAACTTCGATAATCCCTTTCTCTTTCATTTATACCTCTTAAATATCTAAATTTTTAACATTTAAAGCATTCTCTTCAATAAATTCACGTCTTGGACCAACAACATCCCCCATTAACAATGAAAATAGCTCATCAGCTGCTTCTGCATCTTCTATTTTAACTTTATACAATACCCGTCTTTCCGGATCAACTGTAGTTTCCCATAATTGCTGAGGGTTCATCTCTCCCAAACCTTTGTATCTTTGAACATAAACCCCTTTTAAACCTATTTCTTCCAAAGATTCCATCATCTCATCATATGTATCAAATACACTTTTCTCACCATCTATTGTTATTTCAAATGGTCTTTTACCAAGCGGCTTTATCTTTAAAAAGTTTCTCTTTAACTCTCTAAATTCTGGAGAATCGATAAGCTCGCTGTTTATTATTACTTTTTCACTCCCTTTTTCGAAAATAATATTATATTTTTCAAACTCTTCATTAAAAGATATATACGATTTGTTGTAAGGCTTTAAAATACCTTTTTCATTAAGCTCATCATATAAAGTTTCCACAAAGGTTTTGTCAGATAAACTATCTTTAGTTAATGAATCAATCTCAGCAAGAGCATTAATTAACTCCCTAGTAAAACCTTTTTTAAGGTATTTAGTCCTTATTTGTATGTAATTTTTTAACCCCTTCAAAATTGTTTTGTAAGAAGTTTTAGAAATATTAGGGAACTCAATATTATCAATAATATTTTTAAAGATAAAATCTTCCATCTCTTTTTCATCGTGTATGTATTTTTCAGTTTTACCTTTTTTTACTTTATATAGTGGTGGCCTTGCAATATACAAATACCCTCTTTCTATAATCTCTCTTAAATATCTGTAGAAAAAAGTTAGTAATAAAGTGGTAATATGAGCCCCATCTACATCTGCATCTGTCATAATTATTATTTTTTTATATCTAATCTTATTAATATCAAAGTTTTTATGGCCAATCCCTGTCCCTAAAGCGGTAATCATCGCTTTTATTTCGTCATTAGATAATATTTTATCAAATCTTGCCTTTTCCACATTAATGATTTTACCTTTTAATGGCAAAATAGCTTGAAATCTTCTGTCCCTACATTGCTTAGCTGAACCACCAGCAGAATCACCCTCAACTATAAAAAGTTCTGCCTTGTCTGGGTCTTTTTCCTGGCAATCAGCTAATTTTCCTGGCAATGTAGATATTTCTAAAGCATTTTTTCTTCTTGTCAGCTCTTTTGCCTTCCTGGCAGCTTCTCTGGCTCTGTATGCCTGCAAAGCCTTATCTAAAATTATTTTTACATAATTTATATTTTTTTCAAAAAAATCGGGTAAAGTGCTGTTCATAACATTTTCAACAGCTGTTTTAGCAGTAGTAGATCCAAGTTTACCTTTAGTCTGACCTTCAAAAATAGGATCATGCAACCTTACAGAAATAACAGCGGATAACCCTTCTCTAATATCATCGCCTGTTAAAGACACCTTTTGCTTTAAAAGATTATTTTTAGCTATAAAATTGTTAAAGATTCTTGTATAAGCGTTTTTGAAACCTGCTTCGTGAGTTCCACCTTCATGTGTATGTATATTATTAACAAAGGATAAAATTTGCTCATTATAACCATCGTTGTAAGTAAACGCTATTTCAACAGATACATCTTCATGAATACCTTTAATAAAAACAGGTTCTTTTAATAAGGTATTTTTTGTTTTATTGAGATATTTCACATAGCTAACTATTCCACCCTCAGCAAAAAATTCCTGTTTTTTGTCAATTCTTTCATCATTAAAAGTTATTTTAACACCGGGGTTTAAATAAGCTAACTCCCTAAATCGTTTTTGTAATACATCATGAGAAAAATCTAAATCTTCAAATATATCTATATCTGGCCTAAATCTTATTTTTGTACCTGTTTTATTTGATTTACCTATCTTTTCAAGCTTCGTTACAGGTTTCCCTTTTTCGTATCTCTGAAAAAAAACACCACCATCCCTTTTTACTGTTACCTCTAAAAACTCGCTTAGTGCATTTACAACAGATATACCAACGCCGTGTAAACCACCAGATGCATAATAAGCACCCTTTTCAAACTTACCACCTGCATGCAAAGTAGTCATTACCACTTCAACGGTTGGTTTTTTCATTGTAGGATGAATACCAACGGGTATACCTCTACCATCATCTTCAATAGTTACGCTGTTGTCTATATGTATGGTTATTGAAATATTTTTACAAAAACCAGCTGAAGCTTCATCTATAGAATTATCTACTACTTCGTATATTAGATGATGAAGACCTCTGTGGTCTACTGAGCCAATATACATACCAGGTCTTTGTCTTACTGCTTCTAAACCTTCTAAAACCTTTATACTTTCTTCATTGTAACTGTTTTTGCTCATTTTACTCCCTTTAAACATATTGTATTTATACCGCTTAAATATTTATTATCTACACCGGTTAATATTAATTGATTGTCTGAAAAAATTTCATAAAAGTTCTTTACTTTACTTTCATCTAACCCAGCTTCAAAGTCATCTAAAAGAATTATTATACCATCTTTTATTATTTCTTCAATAATTTTAAGAAAAGAATATATTATAAAAATCGATAACTCTTTTTTTTGCCCAAAAGATAAGAGATTTTCAATATTTTTGTTTTCAGAAGTTATGTATATTTTTTGTGAATATTGTGTCAGTAGTATCTTTTTTAGTGCTAATTCATTTAAAAAAACGTCTTTAGTTTTGTTTTTTTTTAATTCTATTGAGATTTTTTTTGTAGACTCATAGTCTTTTAATCTCATGTTTAGTTGTTCTAAAAAATTCTTTCTTTTTTTATAAATAAGTTCATAGATTTCGGATAATAGATCATTTATTGTGTTAATCAGTTTTGTATCATTGCTCTCAGTTATTAATTTTCTTTTATGTTTTAAAAGTTTGTTGAATTTAGATAAATTTTCTTTATAAGATTTATCCGCTAATATGACTATTTTGTCTAGAAATGTGAGTTTATTCCTGTTGCTTTTATCTGTTAAACCTTCGTAATATGGTGAATGAACAATTAAAGGAAAATGAGATATTATGTTCAGTAACTTATCTATCTTTTTATTGTTAATTAAATGTAGTTTTTTTTTATCAGAATAGTTAAATGTGAATGTGTAGTTTAATCCATTTTTGATGAAAATACTAGATATGGATAAAAAAGGGCTATTTATGCTTTTTAGTTCCTCTATTTTGCTCGTTCTAAAGCTTTTTCTGTATAATGATGTTACTATCGATTCTAAGATAGTTGTTTTGCCGGAACCATTTTCGCCTATTATATAGTTTCTTTTATGGTCAAATTTAATGCTTAAATGTTCTATATTTCTGACATTCACAATTTTTAGTTCATCTAAAAACATTAAATTCGACGTTCAATTGAAATTGGTGTTAATAAATATTTATACCAGTCTTCATCTGGATAAAAAAGAACTGGATTTTTTCTACCGATCATTTTCATTGTAAAATATTCTGTATTTATGTGGTTCATTACTTCTATTACATGTTTTGTATTTAGTATTATTTCGATTGGTTCACCTTCATAAGTAATGCCTTCAATAGATTCGTACCCTTGGCCATATTCTGTTTCCAAACTGTATATATCGAGCTTATCTGTGTTGAAAGAAAATACTGCAGCATGTGTGATATCGCTTGTAAGAGTTGAAACACGTTTTACAGAGTTTAAAAAGCTTTCTTTGTGGATAGATACTGTAATTTTTGGTTGTATATCAAAAAGTTTGCTTAGGCTTTGTATATATTTTTCGATTAGTTTAGTGTATATTGTTATGTTATTTATTTTGAACAGAGCTTGTTTTTTGTCAGTTTCTATTTCTACATATTCGCTGTAGTCAAGTAGCTTTATTAGTTCGTTTACAGTTTTTTTAGGAACATTTATTGTAAATTCGTCGGAAAATTCTTCATCAAATTTTGATTCAGCAATTGCTATTTTTTGGAAATCTGCTGCAGATAACTCTATTTTGTTTCCAAATACCTTTATGTGTCCCCCTGTATATTCAACTTTTGAGTGATCATTTGAGATACAAAAATTTACTTTTTCTAGCATGGATTTAAAGACGTCCGATTTTAGCCTGATGAAGTATTCTGGTACAATTTCGCTTACTGTTGGAAAATATTCGGGTGATATTGTGGAAAGTGTAAATATTGATTTACCGGATTTAATTACTAATTTTGAACCTGTAAATTCTGCATCTATAATGTTTCCATCAGGTAATTCTTTTAAAATTTCTAAGAGTTTTTTTGCAGGAACGGTTGTTGTCCCAGATTCTATTATTTCGGTTTCAAATTTACCTGTGAAAGCAGTTTGTAAATTGGTTGATTTTATTGTTATTGTATTTCCTTCTGCTTCTATAAATAAGTTTTGAAGTACTGTATTTATATTTTTTGTTGTTGTAAAATTGTTTGCATGTTGAACCAATTCTTGGAGATCGTTTTTTATACATTTGAATTTCATTATATTACTCCTATAAGTATTTATAGTAATAATAGTAATACAGTATTTTGGAAATGTTTACAAGTATAAATTTTTTATATTTTAAAACACGTTAACAAATTTTTTTAATGTGATTAACTTTATTAAAACTGTTT